>JAFMMM010000450.1 GCA_017859815.1 Planctomycetota bacterium
GAGTGTGGACGGGCAGCCGATTCCACAGCGAACGGCCGCAGGGCGATTGGATTATGCGTGGCGAGCGCGACCGCCGGTAACACAGCAAATGGAGCGTCGTTGGCTGCAGAGTGGCCTGATCACTGCCGACGAAGTGCGGTACCTACCGCAGGATGCAGAGCAGAATGGTCGCGTGGTGTTTCATGCCGGAACGGTCCGCTTTAATCCGCACCGGGGACGCTGGATTCTGCTTGGGAACGAACAGGCCACCCGGAAAGATGCGGAATCCTATTTGGGCGAGGTGTATTACAGCGAGGCTGAAACACCACAGGGGCCGTTCCTGCAGGCGCTCAGGATCGCGACTCATCCCGGGCAGAGTTTTTACAATCCGTGTCAGCATGCGGAATTCGATGCGGAGGGCGGAGCGGTGGTATTGTTCGAGGGGACCTACACCAACATGTTCACACAGTCTCAACCGACCGCGTTATACAATTACAATCAACTGATGTACCGGCTGGACTTGCGTGACAAGCGTTTAATTCGTGTGTTTGGCGAAGTGCAGCAGCATTGACCGGACCGAATGACTGAGGGGATTTATGGAACAGTCTCGGCGAGATGCGGGCGGTGGTGTCAGGCCAGGGTGGACTGGGCTGACGTCGTTTGATTCGTCAGGGTTTTCCCTGGCGTGTGAGAGTGGTTGAAATGGGGAAAAGTGAGGGTCAACACTGGATAAGTCTCCGAATGACTACACAATAGGAGTCCGATGAGGGTTCGGTTTCCTCAACCGTAATGGGTAAGACGGTGTGCCATACTCACCTGTCTCGGCTGATATTTGGATGAATATGAGTGTGTCTCGCTGGCGTTGCCAGTGATCTGATTGCGTCTGACTGGTTAACGAGGTGGGCTCCCGGAGAGTGAACGATGGCAGGAAATAAGCAAGCTCCATTCGATGAGGGTGAAGAGACCGATCGCCAGTTGGTTGCACGTTTACGTGACGGCGACGAATCGGCAGCCTCAGACTTGTACAGGCGTTATTCCGGTCGCCTGTTGGGGCTGGCTGATCGTCAGATGTCTGCCGGTATTCGTCGCACGCATGAGCCGGATGATATTGTGCAGAGTGCATTTCGCAGTTTGTTTCGGGGCGTCTCAGCCGGGTCATACGATGCTCCGGAAGGCAACTCGCTGTGGAGTTTGCTGGCGGTAATTGCGATTCACAAGGTGCGCCGCAAGGCATCGCGTGACCGCAGTGTCAAAGCCACCTCATTTATTCAGCCTGACGGCGAGTCGTCTTCCTCACAGCAGGTGCCCGACGCAATATCGGAGCAGCAATTTGAATCGTCGATGAACGAAGCGATTGAATTCCTGCAGCCGCAGGAGAAGGAGATTGTTGGGTTGCGCGTGCAGGGATTCACTGTGGAAGAGATCAGCAATCGCGTTGGTCGCAGTTGTCGCACGGTGGAGCGAACCTTGCAGAGAATTCGGGAAAAGCTTTCCGAGAAGCTGGCCGACGACTGGGAAACAGATTCCGGCGAGGTGGAATAGCAACCTGCATTCGTGGATTTGCGGTTTCCGACGGCCCCCCAGGCGCAACCCCTTGTGCCGATTTTGCAGATTGAAGTGGTTGCGATTGCCCGCCCGTGTGCGGAAATTCTAAGAATAACATTATTTTTGGCGGTGTCCATGGCGGGTCATCGGTCTTTTCCGGCCTTCTTCCGAGCAGCGACTCGCATCTGTGCTGGCCGGATTCATTCGGAACAGGGCTTGAACGTGTTGTTCTTCCGAGTGTGACCATGAACTCATGCGGTGGTGCGTATCAGAGGCGACCAATCAGGGAAGCGAAGACGGCGATCGGCGAGACCCAATTTTGAAACGCAATTGCCGACCGGCTCGCGGATCAGGAGTCGTGGGTGTTGTCGTGAGGTATTTGGCCCGGGTAAACTTAGGCGTCCGGAACTGGGGATTCCTGTTCGCCGAGCAGAAGCAGGAAGAATGAATCCGTATCAGAATCGGAACCGAGTGATGGGAAAAGCAACATCTGATGCCGCTGCGATCGACGAAGCGATTGAACACTTTGAAGATCACTGGTCGGTCGAAAGTGCCAATCTGATTGAAGAGGTGGCCAGTGCGACGACAGTCAACGATGCGGGAGAACTTCTCGCAGAGTTGGTTCGAGTCGACATTGATCGTCGCTATTCAGCTGGTGTCGACGTTTCATTGCAGCACTACAGCGAGCGGTTCCCGCAGGTTTTTGCGCTCGCTGAGCATGCGTGCGCAATTTGTTTCGAGGATTTCCGATCGCGTCGTTCGGCGAACCACGCCTGCCCTCCGGCCCGCTGGATGGGCTTTACGGGCGTTTCTTCAGAGAAGTGGTTTCAGGAATTGCTGCAGCAGACGCAGCTTCAGGGAATGGATTCGGTTTTTGCCGAGAACCCGACGACAGCGTCGTTGATGAGTTCACATCACGACTTCCCGACGGTCAACGTGACTCGCGCGGCAGACACCGGAGTCGGGCAAATCATTGGCGACTTTGAGTTATTGGCATTCCTTGGCAAAGGGGCCTTCAGTCGGGTATTCCTCGCGCGTCAGCGTTCACTTGGTCGCCGTTTTGTGGCAATCAAGGTCGTAGACCGGCCAATGCAGGAGCAATTCCATTTGGCTCGACTGCAGCATACTGGGATTGTTCCGCTGTTCTCGTGTCATGAATTCCAGGGGCGTTGGGTGCTGTGTATGCCGTACAGCGGTGCCCTGACGGTTTCCGGCTGGATGAAAAACGTTCGCGAATCTGAGCAGCGAACCGGCAACAGTCTCGTCGAGGCGATTCTGGCAGCTCAACAGCGACTGTTGGATTCGGACGAACCTGCGGAGTCGTCCGCTGGCGTGCCCAACGACGGTTTGGTTCCGGTGAAAGTGATCACCGACGAAATGCGAGCAGCCCTCGTACGCTGGCATGCGGCTGGCAATGAGCCGCTGAAGCACGTCCGCAATCAGTCTGTTTCAGAAGTGCTGCAATGGTTATTCATCCGCATGGCTGAATCTCTGGCACATGCGCACCAGCGAGGCATTATTCATGGCGACCTGAAACCGGCCAATATCCTGATTCGCAATGATGGTCAGCCGGCATTGATCGACTTCAATTTGTCTCGCCATACGCAGAACCGGCCCAAAGCGTGGATGGGCGGGACGTTGCCGTATTTTTGTCGCGAGCAGTTGGAGCAGTTGCGAGACCACACAACCGGGGCAGCCCGAGCGGAATACGATATTCATTCGCTTGGCGTGATCATGTACGAAATGCTGGAGGGGCGTTATCCCTTCGATCCGGCGAAAGGAAACACCTCGGAAGAACTGACTCGCGTGATCGAATTGCAGCGGGAACCTCCCGAGTTTCATTCGTCTCATGCCACGGCGGGAATGCGGGCGATTATCTGCAAATGTATCGCCCCGGAGGTGGCGGATAAGTATGCCAACGCGGGCGAACTGGCTGAAGATTTACTGCGAGAACAGCAAAATCGGCCTCTTGCGTACGCGCAGGAGCCTCTTGTTCAGGGGCGACTTCGCAAAGTCGTGCGGCGTTATCCAAAGCTGTTGACCGGCGGAACAATGGCTCTGATCACCGCTGTGATTCTGGGCATGTTCAGTTCATCTTATCTCAACAGTTTGGCTCAGGCGGAACGACTGGATTCTGTGGAAAAGCTGGAATTACTCGCTGACGTCGGAGACCAGGCCAGCGAGATCTTCGCTGTCACTGGTGCGAACGGAGAAGGCCAGCCTTTAACGGCATCTGAGATTGCGGATCGCACGATGCGTGCGTTGGGTGTTGCTGAGGTTGATGCACTCCGTCCCGCGTGGAACAAAATGTTGCTGACCCTGACTGATGCCGAGCGTCAGGCCGCGGAACAGAGTTTGTTTTCCATTTCGATGCCTGTGGTTCAAGCGATGATACTGGAACGCATTGCTGAAAA
>JAFMMM010000451.1 GCA_017859815.1 Planctomycetota bacterium
CTTCTGCAGTCTGCGGCTACTACGAGCAATGCTGCGGTTCTCTCCCCTTACCCCCAGTGTCCATGATGGCCGTTCACCAAACAGACTTTTGTAATCGTTCGCAAATGTGCCCAGGCGACGAAAACCAAACTGATGGGCAACCTCCACCACGGTCCGGTTCAATTCTCCGGATTCGCGTCGCTGAATCAGCACGTGCCGAACTGCATGCATTCGCATGAGACGCATCCACGCCAGCGGAGCGACTCCCACATTACTGATAAACGCTCTTCTGAGAATACTCGCACTTTGGTTGGTTCTGCTGCACAACTCTTGCGCTGTGATCGGATCTTTAAGACAGCGATTCAGCAGGCGATAAGTTGATCGAAACAGCTGTGATCTCCGCAGGTCCGCACTGTTGGGAGATCGCTGATGCGGTACCGAATATTGAATCGCCTGAGCGAGCTGTCTCATGCACTCTGCACGACGGTCCGGCTCGAGGTATCCGGGAGCAGTCACAGACTGTCGCAGATCAGTATCCAGAAGATCCTCCAGAGACCTGACCATGGCTGCAAATCGCTGCGAAGAGCAAACACGAGCGGGTGTCTTCAGCTGCCCCCCGACGGTTGCAGGCTCCAGAGTCTGACCCACCAGTTGACGCAGGCTGGTTGCGGAAATCTGCATCCCTGAAATAATGCTATCAGCTCGAGTCAACAGGTGAATTTCCCTGTCGGTACTGGCAATCAGCAGAGTCCCCGGCCGAAACCGGAATCCCGACCAGATGCAATCTGCGTTCTGCGACGTGACAGGCACAATCAGGTACTGTCCAGCCCCGGAAATCCTGAAGAACAGCGACTGGCTTGTGGACATCCGGAATACGGACAGGTCTCGGGTAGAAACGGCTCGAAAAGCCCCTGAAAAGGGGCCACCAGAGACCTGCATGGCCGAAGTCTGCAGCTTGGTCAGCACGTTGTTGAAACGATCGAAATCCGTGATCGTCTGAATCGTGGTCTGAGGAACATCCAGACCACTGGATAAAGCCTGAAACGCTGATGTAATCATGATTCAATCCCGAAAGCAGGCCGTGCTGTTGTGGAGTGCAGGCTTTCATGAGTCAGGTCGCTTGCAGGCTGTCCGTTTAACCAACTGTTTTTCACAGGGTTTCGCGAATTTCTGTCGATATTCGCCAATTTGCGGATGTTTTTTCTCTTCCTTCAGTCAGAACTGATCGCCAACCAACAAGTGCACTTTTATGTAGAAAACGAGCTTCGCAACTGCCTCGAGCTTAGGGCGGTTGACCTCCGGAAACCTGAGCCCCCACCACGGCACAGAACTGACCGCGTGCCTTTCCTCTTACTCTTCTCACCGGAAAAGCGTGTCGTTCCGCCTGGAATCCTAAGTCCGTTCGCGATCACAGCAACGGCCTGCCGCCAGCCTGTGGCATTTGTCAGCAGCCTCCGACGCGACAGATCAACGGATTCCCGGTACACTGAAATTGGGAAAGTGAGAACCCGCTGACTCTACCTTCTCTCAGCGGGAATCATTGGGATGGGTTTCGGGATTCTGCCGTCATGTCTGACCGCCGATTCAGCGGCCGCGGGATGCAGGTTCATCCGGAACGCAATTTCGGCTCGAGAACAGACACCGTCACGGTTGAGTGACGCAGTTCGCAGGGATCTTGAAGAATCGCAAACGCCAGATGAAGACTCTCCACCATCGTTTATTTTCAGTGCTGCTGGCTTTCACAGCCTGTTCACTCGATCAGATCCAAACCGCAGTGGCCGCAGACCGTCCTAACGTGGTCTGGCTGGTAACGGAGGACACGGGCTCTTCGTGGTATCGCTTGTACAACCCGAGTCAGGGTGCTGCGATGCCAAATATCGAACGCCTTGCATCCAGTGGGCTGATGTTTCGCAATGCGTTTTCGTGTGCCCCAGTGTGTTCGGTTGCTCGCAGCACCATCATCTCGGGGTGTTACGCACCTCGCCTGGGCGTTCAGTATCACCGGGCGGAGCGTTTGGTGCAGATGCCCGCAGGCATGCACATGTTTCCGTGGTATCTGCGTCAGGCCGGCTATTACACCACCAATAACAGCAAGGAGGACTACAACTTTGTCAAAGCGGCAAAGCAGGGTGTCTGGGATGAATCATCACGCAACGCGTCATTTCGCAATCGGTCTGAAGGACAGCCGTTTTTTCATGTTCAGAATTACAGCGTGACCCACGAGGGCCAGTTGTTCCGCGGGCTGCCGAAGAATGCAGAATCCGTGATCGACCCGGACGAGATCGAAGTGTTTCCATACCACCAGGACACTCCGCTGATGCGTCGCAAATATGCTGAATATCTCACGCGTCAGACGCTGGTCGACAAAGAGATCGGCAACTTTGTAACGCAACTGGAAGACGAAGGCTTGCTCGACGATACCTTTATCATTCACTACGGCGACCACGGCGGCGTGCTTCCAGGCAGCAAGGGCTACGCAAACAACGACGGACTCCAGGTGGCCATGGTGGTCTATGTTCCGAAGAACTGGCAGCACCTGGCTCCGGCAGAACGCGGAGCAGAAATCGATGGGTTTGTGCAGTTTGTGGACTTGTCTGCGACGGTCCTGAATGTGTGTGGCGTGGAACCACCGCCGGGAATCGACGGGCGTCCATTTCTCGGCAAAGGCGTCACGCTCAGCGAGCTCAGTACCCGTGATACCGCATTCGGATATGCGGATCGATTCGACGAAAAATACGACTTTGTTCGCTCCCTGCACCATGGTCAATTCCAGTACATGCGTCGATTCCAGCGATTCAATGTTGACGGCCTGCAGAACAACTACCGCTACAAACAACCGGCTTTTGCGGAATGGAGAACTCTGTATCAGCAGGGAAAACTGAATGCCCGGCAGTCTCAGTTCTTTGAGATTCAGCCGCCAGAATGTCTCTACGATCTCTCCGCTGATCCCCATGGAGTCAACAACCTCGCGGCTGATCCAGCCCATCGGGAAACCCTGCTGCAGCTGCGTTCAAAGCTGCAGCAGCAGATGCGTCAACTGCCGGATCTCAGCCTGCTGCCGGAACCGGTGATGCTTTCACAGAGTGCTGATCGCAGTCCGGCTGCACTCGGGCAGGAACAACAGCAGCGGATTTCCACGCTGCTCGACGTCGCAGATTTGCAGCTGTTGCCATGGGACCAGGCGGCAACGCCGCTGGCGAGGGCTCTGAAATCCAATGACGAACTGGTGCGATACTGGGCATTGATCAGCTGCAGTTCGTTTGGGATGCAGGCCGTGGAATACGCCGATCAGGCGGCAGCGCTGGCCGACTCCGATCCGTCACGGCTGGTCCGTCTGCGCGCCGCGGAATTCCTGGGACTGCTGAAATACCGTGATCCAATGCCGGTGCTGACAGAATTGCTGCAGCAGACAACTGACCCCATCGAAGCAGACCTGATTTTGAATTCGGTGGTGTTGCTGCGTGATCATCCGCCGGGCTGGCCGTTTGATGTTCAGGCTCTGCAAGGCACGCCGTGGTTGAGCGGAAAGAATGGCCAGTTTGAACGACGCATTGGTTATCTTCGCGGTGACCAGCCCTGAATGTCGACACGGACTGAAACGGATCGCCTCAGCACGGAAAACAATTCATGAACCCAGCCAACAACAGCGCAGCACGGCGATCGTATGTCCGTTACGCGGTCATTGGCTGGTTTTCATCAGCGGCGGCGATTGCCTATTTGTGTCGGACCTGCCTGTCCGTCGCTGAGATTGAAGTTCGGACGGATCTTGGGATCAGCAAAGCAGACATGGGCTGGATTCTTGGCCCGGCATTCTTCTGGGTGTATGCCCTCGGGCAAATCCCGATGGGCTGGCTGGGGACACGCCTGGGGGCCCGCCTGCTGATTCCCGTCCTCGCGTGTGCCTGGTCGGCAGCCACAATGGCCATGGCCTGTTCACGGACCATGGGAGCCGTGGTCT
>JAFMMM010000452.1 GCA_017859815.1 Planctomycetota bacterium
TGATCAGGCACCCACTCTGATAAATCATGAATCAGGACCACACGCTGCCCCGCGTAAGGATCAAGCCGGCAGTGCAGACTGTGCAGCCCAACCAGTCCTCCTTCGGAATCCGCAGAAAACTTTCCGGCAGAACTCTGAACGGGACTCAGAGATCGCTCATTGTAGTCTGCAATCTCCCACTCACTCCATCTGACCTCGGTCCCAATCTCCTTCACATCCCGAACCACATAGATATTCTTCCATAGTGGCCGCGTCTGACCATTCTCACGGACGTTCACATTAAGACGATGGAAGCCAGGCTCCAGGTCCTGAACCTGAATTGTCTCCCCCTCGTTAAGCTCACCCCGGTTCATTTGCCATTGCACATGCGGCTTCGCGCTGTCGCCGCTCCTGGTGTAATTCACATCCCAGCGAGCGGCCTGACCGTGGACGACTGTTTCCGGACCGGATAATCGCAGATCGGTAATTGTCCAATCCCCCGGCAGAACGTCATCGTGCCGTTGAATGTTGTCGACATCCTGCTGCCAGTGAACCTCAGCCAAACTGTTTCTCTCGTATCGATTCCCCGTCAGAATAGCCCAGTTCACGTGCTGACCGAAGATGCCCCAACGGTTTTCAACGAAAGAATTCTCTTCCAGAATCCAGTGAGCCGCCTGCCACAATTTTCCCTGCGACGCGAGATCGCCAAGTAACGCGATGCCGGCACCATGATTTCCTTCCAGCCGATTGCCACTTGCAACAATGTGTGTGGAAGAACCAAACATAAAGACAATTCCGGCATGCCCGCTGTCCGGCAAGTGTGGCGAATTGTGATTGCCTTCGGGCAATCCGTTGAAACTGGCTTCATTGTCAATCAGTTCGGTGCGGTCGGATCCCCCCAGCCAAAAACCGTAGCTGCAGTGATTTGCACGATTGCCAACAAAGCGATTGCCCGCCGCCCAGCATTCCACGCCATTATTGTTCGCCCACGAGCAGTCGTTGCGTTCGAATAAATTGCCGGTGCTGTCCCAACCATTCAGAACCCGTACGAAGATTCCGTCGCCACCATGAGTACAGTTGTTTCCAGTCAGAGTATTTCCATTGGAACCACTCTCAATGAGGACGCAGGTGGAATCCCTCGCGTGGACTTCTCCTGGATCCTTGCGAATCCCGTAACTTAACTGATTCCGGCGAATCCGATTCCTGCTGGAATGCCAGAGTTTCAGGCACGTATTCGAACAGTGAGAGAAGACGTTGTCCTGCAGCAGATTACCGTCACAGTCCACCAGCACGCAGGCATCCCACACGCTGCAGGCGCGGTTGCGAAGCAGTACACTGTCATGGACATCTGTCAAAACCATTCCGCCACGACGACCATTCTCGCCCCAGCCGAATGCGGGATCGCTGAAGTTGTCGGAGAAGTCACAGTTCTCAATCAGCCAGCCACTGCCTGCACTTACTCGCAACCCGACTTCCCAACCACGCACAGTGAGGTTCCGCAACGTCACGCCGGAGATACCCGCTGCAGAGATCCCGGTGCCGGTGTAATCGCGAGGAATTCCCCCGGCTCGAAACAAAGGGCCCGTAAGTATCGCCCCGGCTCCGTCCACAACAATGCCGGAACGCTGGATCACGATCGCGCCGTATTCCTGTCCGGGCTCAAGCGTCGTGTCTTCCGTCAGCACGAGAGCGGGCAGTTGCACCACGCCTGCCGCGACGTCTGTTGATTCGTCACCACGCAGGACTGCTGAACCGTGCACAGTCATCACAGCCAGCAGGATTGTCGTGAAACTGCCCCAGGCACTGATCGGTCGATCCCCTCTGAATTTCATTCCAGAGCTTTCAGAAAAGCCGCTTCCCCTCCCACAACTGGAAGGTGCAGTTCCGTGTGGTCAAGATCGAGCGTCAGTTCCGTCCCCGGGTCCGGCCACATCGTGAAGTCACGATCTGATGAGAAGATCATCAATCCGATCTGATCACCTGGACGCAGAACCTGGTCATCCGGTTGCAGATCAAACTCCATATCGTAAAAACGCCCAGGCTCCAGTGGTTCACTTTCAGTCAGTGAACGATAATTCTGCGGATCGGCCCAGCCGCGAGTAATCACATCGTCAGTAATCCGTTTGCTGTCAGTCCACGGAAGTGCAACCAACCACACACTGAGATTGGCGAACGCCCGACTGCTGGAAAGACGCAACCGAATCCGCGCCTTGCCGGAAATGTGAAGTTCCTGATTCAGCTTCGGCGTGGCATACAACAGACGATGTTCAGTCCACTCGGCTTTTGCCAGTGTGGCACCGTCAAACGAATAGTTATCGATCAGAGATTCTGTTCCCTGATTCGGTTCGGCGGTCTGAGAAACAGAACGCAGCACGCCCTGTTTCTGGCCGCCAGCCTGCAGCAGAAACCGAATGTGCTCCGCCTCAGGATGAGGATACTCTGGATAGGCTGTCGGCTCGGAGCGGGGCTGCGTTTCTCTCACAATCCATGAACGCGCGTCCTGCTCCACGCCATTGTCCACTCCGCACACGTAACGCGTAAACCAGCGGTTCATCATTTGCAGCGGAGGTGGCCCACCATGCCCACCCTGATGCAGGAAGATTTGGCAGGGCACGCCCTTCGCCTTCACAGCCTCATAGATTCGTACACTGTGCTCCGGCATCACATTCCAGTCATTGAACGCATGCGCCATCAACACAGCAGCCTTGAGCGGTTCCAACTGGTTCAGGTAATCCCGACCCGCCCAGAAGTCGTTGTAATCGCCTGTGACCCGGTCATGATTCGCCAGCATCACTTTGTCCCGGACTTCACAATTACACCATTCCCTGCGTTCCGGGTTACCGCTGTGAATGAAATCGTAAAGGACATCGATGTCTTCACCCAGATATCCGCCGGGATGGCGAATCAGGCCATTCGAACGATAGTAATGGTAATAGGACGTATTGGGCGCGACAGGAATGATCGCTTTCAGACCATCAACGCCGGTCGTTGCCGCCGCCAAAGGAAGCGTGCCGTTATACGATGTGCCGGTCATTCCAACATTTCCCGTGCACCACGAGGCAACAACGGCTTCTCCCCCCTCGGGCTTCGTAAAGCCCCTGGCACGACCATTCAACCAGTCAATGACTGCTTTGGGAGCGAGTGATTCATTCTTGCCACCAACCGTGGGACATCCCTGTGAACGCCCTGTCCCCGGCGAGCAGGAGTGAACAACGGCAAAGCCTCGAGGGAGCCAGTTTCGCACATGCCCCTCAGAAATCATTTGCTGATCTGCGCTGTATTGAATTCCGGGCGGCACCTCATGATACTTTTGCTCAACCCCCAATTCCTGACGTGGATCCCAGAACCAGCGCGGATCGTTGGTACCCGTGCCGCAATAATAGGGGCTTGTTTCATAGATCACCGAAACACGCAATCCCTCGGTATTTGTCTGCTCCGGTCGCGTCACGTCGACGTGCATGCGATCCAGCTTGCCATCGCCATCGGAGTCAAATTCGGTTTCGACCCACAGATTCTCGCGGATCCAGCGACTGGAATCACGAAATGCCGGTACCACCTGAGCTTCGCCATCTTTGAACACCTGTTTGGCTGGCTGAACCGGCTCGTCAGCCCCACCAGTCCCTGACATTACGATCAGCAGCATGCACACTGCTGACGCATTCCTCCATGAGCGTGCCGGCATCGTGGTGATCCGAAACTGTGCGGTCCGCTGCTTGTCCATCATGCGTGTCTCTTTCCACAAAGTAACTCAGGCATCTGTCCCCTGCAGCCGTCCTGACTGGCTTCCTGAAGCGGCAGATAATACAGCACGGAATATGGGATTGCACGCCAGACTCCCTGGCGGCTCGCGAGGAGTGGCGTTCGCTGTAATCAGTCTGTCAACCGGTGTGTCGGAACAGGACGCCCTGGTCGAAAACACTGCAGCGACAGCACTTCGAACTGACC
>JAFMMM010000088.1 GCA_017859815.1 Planctomycetota bacterium
CCCGCGGCCCACGGCCACTCGCCGCTGTAAAGTGCTGGTAAAGCGGTTGCTGGAATCTCTCGGACTGCTGCACGGCTACTGTCGCTCCAACGAATGGTAATGCGGGTGAAACTACCAGCACGCCACAACGGCGACTAGCGGTGGTGCACTGGTTTCCTCTGGAACAGTTTCCGCCAGTTCAGAATCTGCTGCCTGTTGCTGCAGCAGATCAATCCCTGCAGATCTGCTGTCTGCCCACTGCCAATGACCGAAGTTAGAGAGCGTTCTCCGCCAGAAATGTGCGGATTCTGAGGCGTCCGTTTCCTTCAAAAAATCGTAGCCGACTGACCAGACTCTGGCAGCTGCTGAGTTTTTCATGGTGGAGTCTGATCCACCTGCTGCGAGACCAGCCCGACGCCTGGTCTACTTCGAGCGGCATTTTTGTACCTGCTGCTGAATCATCGCTGTCGTCTGCTGATTCATGACCACGAGCAGCGGGAGTACAGCGATTCTGGCAACCGGCTGTTCGGAATGTATCACTGTTGCCGGTGCCACCCACCTCCAAAGGTGCCACCCACCTATGCCGAAGAAAACACCCAATTCGGCCAGCGAGCCGAATGTGGAGGTTCTGACAATCGCGCGGGTCGCCCGACACCGGGTGCAGGCGGATCGCCTGCCAGGCGCCAACCACCTGCGCCGTCCGCCGGAACGGCGGGTTGTGGCTTCGGCGCGAAGCGCCATCGCCACGTGGTTCGTTGACCACGCTTGCGAAGCGATGCTCGCGACTGAGCCTACCGCCCTGCGGCGTTCCAGCCACCTGCAACGTTTCGCATGAAAGCCGGTTGGTGACTTCGTCGTGGGGGGCTCGCAGGTTTGCTCGTTGGCAGCCCTTTGGTTGTTGTCCGGGTTCCGCACCTGGCACAGGGGGCTGCACCTGTTGGCGGATCGCCAGTCCGGTGCCTGATACCTCACACAGCCAGCGTGGGGGAAAACCGCATCTTCTGACGGTCGCAGCAGATCAGCGTTAAAAAAAGCCATCCACGCCGGCTGCAGCATGGATGGCTTCGTGACTTGTGAACGCTCAGCCCCCAGCACGGGGGCATCACGCCATCAGCGTTTTCGAGTCTCCAGAACGTATCGCAGCAAGTCATCCCACTCGCCACGGTTCTTCAATTGCTTCGCCAGACCGGCGGGCATGATTGACGTGCGGGATTCTGCGACTTCTTCAATGTCCTTACGCGGGATTACCAACGGTTCCGGTTGTGCCAGATTCCGCAGGACCAGCTGGTCGTCCGTCTCGGAAACTCGAATCCCCGTGTAGATCAAACCGTCCAGCGTAAGCACAGTGATCTGTGCAAATGACTTATCGATTCGCTCTGATGGTCGCAGGATCGAGTTGGCCAGCTCCGCGGGAGTCAGTTTCGTCTCCAGCTTCGTCAGGTCCGGCCCGAGTCGGTAGGTACCGGCCGGTGGATCGTGGCAGGCAAAACACGCCGCAGCGGACTTGTAGAACAATGTCTTGCCGCGTTCCGCATTCCCCTTTTGCATCGCGATACTGGCCAGTTCTGCAGGATCAGCTTCCAACAGTTCTTTTTCCAGCTCGTCATTGGAGAACGCTTCCATGTCGATGCCGATGTCCTTCAGCACCAGTTCTGCTTCCAGTGGATGCTCTGACAGCAGATCTTCCGGATTCCAGAAGGTGGTTCGATCCATCGTGGCGGCTCGCACACGCTTCACCGTTTCCGGCTGAATGGCAGACGCGTTATTTCCCCACGTGTTCCGTACGAAAGTCAGCACCGAGGCGATTTCTTCGTCGTTCAGCAGGTTCTTGAACGCGGTCATCGGGGGCACGCCACGAGCTGGCTCGTAGACTTTTCCGTGCACGGTGATCTTGCCCCACATGCCATGCAAAGCCATCTTAATCAAACGTTCTTCGCTGCCGTTAACCCAGGGGCTGAGCACCAGTGAGGGATAGGTCAGACCATTCCCTTTCCCGTGAGTCAGGTGACAGGTCGCACAGTGAGATTCCCGCTGATAAATCAGCGATCCTTCCGTGTAGCGCTTTTGATCTGCTGCGTTCAGCGTTTTGGGAGCTTCGTACTTCACCAGCTGGACCTCAGCAGGTGCAGCAAAGCCACTGGCCCCGGTTGCATCCACGTTATACCAGAAGTGTCGCACGGTTCCTGCAGCAACCGCTGCATGCTTCACGGTGGAATTCAGCAGCGTCTCCAGCAGAGCCTCATTCCTCACGTTGTGCTGTTGATGCAGCCACAATGCCTCCAGCAGATGATGAGCTTCCTGCTCGTCATTCGGGTCAAAGTCTGCCATCCATTTTTGGGTTGCAGTGATCACGTCTTTGGAGTCGTGTTCACTCAATTCAATGCGGGTACGATGGCGAATCCCGTTCACAGGATGCTTCAGGTTCTCCAGCAATGCTTCGATCGGTTCGCCATCAATGGCCACAGGTTTCTGCAGTGGAGATCCCTTCACAGTCAACCGCACGATGCGGCCGTGCTTATGATCACGATTGGGGTCACGAATATTGTGCTGCATATGCCCGATGATGACATTTTGCCAGTCGGAAACATACAGAGCACCATCGCTGCCCATCACGGCATCGGTAGGGCGGAAGTTGCGGTCCGTGCTGTTCAGCAATTCGATTCCGGGTGTTCCCCAGACTTCTCCGAACTTTCGTTTTCCTCCGCCGTCGCTGTTGCCTCCAGCAATGCTGATGTCGACTGCAGCCAGGACTTTGTCACCGTTAAAGAATTCGATCTTACCGTTGTTGAAACGCTGCTCGAATCCCTTGCGATTCCAGACCTTGAACCCGGAAATCTTCACAGCCTCGGCAAAGTCACCTCGCATCCACGGATTGTTTTGAGTGTCTGTGTGAGCAAAGTTGTCTTTGTCACCGTCAGCAAGCAGCGTCGCCGGGAACTGGCCGCCGTTGTATTCGCTGGACAGTGTCAATGAGGCTGTTTTGGCAATGTTCTGCCTGCCGCTGAACACTTCCACTTCGGAGATGTTCATCTGCTGACGTCCCTTGACGCTCAGTCGGAACCCAGTGATCTCCGCATCTTTCAGAGCGGGGTGATTCACCGTAATCAAACCACCGTCCGAGCTGATTGAGACGTTCTTCTGCTCGCCAGCCGCAGGAGGCTCCTCGTCCTGCATATCGCCTTCGCGATCCAGTGAGTACTGCTTGACCCCGAGGAATCCGATGGTGTTGCAGATCAGGAAATCCTGCTGCAGTTCCGCAGGGAAGTGAGTGGAAGACAGGATTTCGTCAGCAGCGACGGGACGAAATTCCTTCTTCAGCAGTTCGTGCATCTTGAACCCGGTTCCTTCCGGTCGAACCTGGAAAGAACGACCACCAGTCCCGTCATTGGCATAGCAGTATCCCCAATAGTCGAATGACGTCCCGTGAGGGTTCGGGGAATTTCCAGCATGGGGCGTGATCACCCAGGTACGCGGATCGAACCGGTACATCCCGGAGGCGCCGATATTCAGATTCTGCTTCCACGGCGTTTCATGGTTGTGTACCAGGAAAATCCCACTCTGCCAGTAAATCCCGCCGTCAGGACCGTAGATCAGATTATTTGCTGCGTGGTGGGTGTCTGAGGTACCAAGTCCCTGCAGCAGCACGGTTCGTTTGTCTTCTTTGTCATCCCCGTCTGTGTCTTCGAGGAAGAGCAGATCCGGACCGGAAGTGACGATCACGCCACCGCCCCAGAATTCAAAACCGAGCGGGTTGTGCACGTGAGCAAAGATCTTGCGACGATCTGCGACACCGTCACCGTCATCATCTTCGAAGATCATCAGCGTGTCGTTCATTTCCTTCAGCGGTTCCCACTTGGGATAGGTATTCCAGCAGGCCGCCCACAGGCGTCCCTTGCTGTCAACCTGCATCTGCACCGGATTGGCGAGGTCCGGGAACATTTCTTCGGATGCGAACACGTTCAGCTGCATGCCTTCGGGAACAGTGATCTTCGCGGCACTTTCTTCCGGGCTGAGATACTGAGTGGTCCCTTCCTTCGCAGCGCTGGAGCTTTTGCTGCCACCGCCGACGTTGGAAATCACATTCACTGGCGGCGGCACATTACTGTCATCTGCCTTCAGTTCACGGCCATCTGCAGCCGCCCAAATGACCGGATCACGGTTGGCCGTCATCACATCCAGCATGGTCAACTCGTGCTTCAACACTTCAGCATTACTCTGCCCATCAACAAACGTCAGGGTGGAGCGCCCCCCCCAGATATCATTCCCGTCAGTGGCCCGATAGCGATTGTGCCAGTGCCAGTTCTTGTCCTGCACGGCAGCATAGATCTTTTGCAGGCTGTCGGCGGCCGGAGCAGGCTCATTCAGCAATGCCTGCGAGATGATTCCGCTGAGTTGCTGATAGCCGGCTGCACTCAGATGAATTCCATTTAGTGAGTACTGTTCCTGACTGGCAGCAAACAGCTGGAATGTCGGGGAGAACAGATCCACGAAGAACGCATCAGATGCGGCGGCAGCCCGACGAGTCGCCTCTGTGTAAGCGGCCAGGTTGGCATTCAGCTGGGTCCCTTCCGGGAGACTGGGATTACCAGTGTTTTCATACGCAATCGGACTGAACAGCACGAAGCGTGTATCAACCCCGGACTGCTTCCGCAGTTCGCGATATCGCTGCACCATCTTCACCAGTTCGGCCTGGTAGGCATCTGCACCATCGGCACCCGCAAACGATTCGTTGTAGCCATACATGACAAAGACAACACTGGGTGCCACATGCTGCAGGTATTCTTCGTCGTTGGTGAAACCCTGATTACGAGGCCGCTTATTCACCATGTCGCCCGCAAAACTCATGTTGCGGAACCGTACATTCAGCCCCTGCAGATGTTTCTGCAACACGGTTTCCACCCACGGATCATGCTGCATCCGGTCGGCAAGTCCATTTCCGAAAATCGCGACCAGATCATCTTGTCGAAATTCAAACTGATCCGCGGCAACGAGTTGCCCGCAGAACACCAGCGTCACAAGAGCAGCAGCCAAACGGCCTGTCCGTCCTGTCACGTAAGCTCCCAAAAATTTGAACATGAGTTCCCGATTTCCTTCTGAACGATCATCGAACATTGCATGAAGAATTGCGGCACTTGCGGCAAGCAGAAACGAATGCAGTCCGCGTACTGAATATCGAGGCAGCGAATGCACTCCTCTTTACAGACCCATTGACCTTACAGCACCATTGACTGGGACCATTGACTGGTCCCACGTCGCCAACCGAACGCTTCAGAGTCGGTCGCTTCGGCCGCCCCTGTGGCCCCGGAGAGCCGCCGAATCTCGCCCCCTGGCCCATGTGCAGCGTACGTCGAGCGAAGCCATTTCGCAACCCGAACACCATGCCGGACACCGTACAGAAATCGTAGCCAGACGACCATGCCGCAGTAGCACCTTGAGAATCTCGTTCTCGCCATCTGAACAATCGTGTCCACGCCAACAATTGTCCTTGACGTCAATTAATCGCTTGATTTCCGTTGAGGCGCAAACCAGTTTGTTAACGTCTCTGTCGGTCCCGTGTTGTCATTCTCTTAACCGCGGGCACCATGCGCCCGAATTCGCAAAAAACTCTCATGGAAGAACGGATTTTGTTTTTGCGGCAAGTGACAGAACCTGCAATGTTTCGCCGGACAAACTTTTCGCAAATTGCACAACGCCGGACTTCACACACATGCGCAAAAAGACCACTGATGCGCTCCAGCAGACAAATGGAGAATCCGCTGTGCCCCGAGGTGGATGACTTTCGCGTCGCCAAACACGAACCAGCAAGCGCGCCAGTCACGCTCAACGACCGACTACAAGGGGGAGCCCGGACGAAGCCAACGCTCATGCACCGGCAATCGATGCGGAACAAGCCGTCCGCACACGAACGAACTTGCAGAAAAGACGCCCTTATTCGCCGTCAGGGGCCGTTGAATAAGCCGGCGGCGGTGCTCGACGAACACCAGCTCGTTCGCGAGATTCCGTTTCCAAAAGACAACAAGTGACCTGACCAGCATGCCCTAAAGGGCAGGCGGGCAGATCATGAAGATACCAAATGCACGGAACAGAAAGCGGAGTAAAAGATCACGATCTCTAAACACTCATAAACCCCGCGTTATCATTTATGTTTCGTAATTTGTTCTCACCCTGTCTTGACCTCGTGACGTTCCAACCGTAGCTGCAAGTCTAAATAAAAGGATGATGCGGGATTCTATGAAGAATCTGCAACCCCGTTAAGGGCTTACCTGCAAGTGAAGCCTTTGCTGCTCACCCGTACGTCGCGTGTTGTGACCTCAAACATACACCGTCAAAAACTCTTCTTGTTTTCGGAAAAGGCCTGAATTTACTGCCGTTTTGGCAATTGAGATTCGCAAATCGGCTGACATGGCCGTCACCGGGCTATCCAGCAAGAACACCTCAGTGCTATCAAATTCGGATTTTCACGACCGATCGCTCCAGTCCACATATTCCGCAACACATGCACTCAGCATGGAATCCGCTTGGCCGCCATAACCAACATAGGCGACATGCCTCTCACAGTCGGAACTGGCGGCGTCAACGGATACTTGCTTAATTCATAAATTGTTAAATATCAATCCGCAATTTCAGTGAAGAGACTATAACCGTCGCCCAGCCTTTGACCTTGGGGGGGATCGTTGGGGTTGCTCCATTTGTAGGGTCTAGCCATCACGGAGTATTCTGTTGTCGTCTCAAAGTTGCGGATTCGAAGTATCGATGCCTTCTACGCGGTCTTCTCCCGCGGCGTTGATGATTTGGACCTGCGAAAACTCCAACATGACCTCCGGGCCATCTGCGGGGGATTACGCCCTGATTGATGGTTCTTTTTCCGGGGGAACAGTGGTTGGCGATAAGGCGACAGAATCGGATCTGCGGTTCACCTTCGAGGGGCTGATGGTGTCCTGGACAGAGCCGGTGAATATTGGCTCTGGAGGCGATTCCTGTCGAATCACCGGACTGGTCGGAACGGAGTTGTGTGAAGGCGAGTTGCGAACACTTGACCCGGTTGCTGCCACCAATCGACTGGGGACAGATGCCAGCTCTTCGTCTCCTGGAGTGCCCCAGATTGACGCTGCCGTCTTATCAAGTCCGTTGTGGTTCGCGGCAGATATTGGCGGTCTGATCAGCCTGCCTGACGAACTCACACGAACACGTCGAGCCACACAGAG
The DNA here is from genome assembly GCA_017859815.1 of Planctomycetota bacterium. Taxonomy (GTDB): domain Bacteria; phylum Planctomycetota; class Planctomycetia; order Planctomycetales; family Planctomycetaceae; genus SXXK01. The sequence continues at coordinate 7,185 of JAFMMM010000088.1, forward strand.
TGCAGGCAACGCGTTCTTCGATATGGGTGGCAGAACCAGCGACTTGTCTGACACTGCGACAGTCAGTGGGGGGGCATTTCATTTTACCAATCGGTATCGGGCTTCGCGGGGAACTTTTTTCCATCCGTTCTCGAGGCTCCATGAGATCGAGATTACCGCGACAACATCTGCAACCTACCAAACGACATCCTTCAACTCAGAAGTCATCGCACGGCCAGCGCCGGAGCCTCAGACCGAACTGCTTACGGCAAGCATCGTGGCGTTTCTTCCCCGCCGTAAATTTTCTCGGCACCGGCAGTTCAACCGCGCATGGGACGCCTCCACGGCCTTAGAGCCCTGGCAGCCCATGTTTCCGCAAGAGATGAATTGATTCCGTTCTCCCCGCCCAAACACCGTCCCGCCAACAACTCGGTTTTCGCTCCCTTTTTCTTTCGTATTCGAGTTCAACCGAAGCGTCATCGGAGTGCAAAAATGATTGCTCAACTTCGAAAACTGTTCCAACATGCATGCGCAGCCGCATCCCGAGGGTCGCTGCGTCGTCGATCATTCGGTCATACGAATATATCTGAAGCGTTGGAAAACCGCTGCTTGCTGGCTTCTCAGCTCACCGACGGCGGGCTCAGTATCGAGGTCATTTCAGCGTACAATTACGTCATTGATTCCAACGTTGAAGCACCCTCGACCAGGGCCCCCCTTGCTGCGCATCTCGGTGTTCGTGTCGCGAACGTGGGTGATACCGTGCTGGAAGACATTGTCGTAAATTTTGGGGATCTGACCGACACAACGACGGGAACTGGTACACCCGGGATCTACCCGGTCACGACGGTTTTGGAATCCGACCCGATCCGGGATTACTTCGGTGATTTCAGTTTGACGCATGAAGGCGGTGCGGCTGATGCAAGCCGTTTCATGACATCAATATCGCCGGGTGAGACAATCACGTTGTATGGGCTTGTTTCTTACCCGGTTGTCGACAGTGCAAACCGCAGTCTTGCCGGCCAGGCTCCAGTGACCGAGGACGACATCGTCCTGAACTACGACATCTGGGCTACGGCGGTGGAAGGTGCTGAGAATCGCTTTGTTTACGATGAACGTGAGATCACCGGACGTAATGAAATCGCGGCCATGGCGAACAAGGTCTCACCGAATACCGACGGCAAGGTCCCCGACAAATATCTCGATGCGATTGAAACGACGCTGGGCTGGCGACCTGCTGTTGGAGAACCTCGCATTCCTGGTGCCCTGATTTCGGAGGGAATTTGGTACGACCTCGGAAATATTGGCATGGGGTTCGATAATGACGGCGATCAGATACCGGATCGCAATGCATGGCTGCAGCCGGTGGGCGATGCTGATGCCTACGATGCGTTGTCACACCGACTTGCCAAAGCTTACGGCTTGCTGGTTATCAAGCTCAATGATGGCACTGAGCAGTTAATCCCTTTTGAAGATCAACTTTATTTCTCAAATATCCCATCAAACAATCGTGGAGGGGTGGGGCTCGTTTACTACGAATATCTGCCCATCACTTTTGAAACAATCTCCACGTTATCGCCATATCAGGAAGTAGCCTCCGGTTTTGACAATGAAAAATTCAACGGGGACTACGGCGCAGGCGGCGCGACTCTCAGTTTCCCGACGCCCGACCTCGACTTCGCAAAAGCAGGGGCGGTCACAGGCTCAACGATCACTTACACAATTTCTGCGACCAACAATGAGCCGGTGAAGTCATACGGCTTCACAAAATACGCATTGCCTCCGGTCATTGAGGATGCCATTCCAGCGGGCACTGTCTACGTCGCCGATTCCGCTGCCGGTACGTTAGTTCCCTCAGGCACGGAGGTAACAATTCTGTTCTCCACGGACAACGGCAGCACCTGGACAAGGACAGAGCCAACCGACGCATCCACTGTGACAAACCTGCAGTGGTGGCTCAGTGATGATCTTCCGGCAGGGCAGCAATTTACGGTTCAGTTTTCAGCACAGATTCCCACGGATTACGCGTCACCAATTCTCGAAAACTGTGCGGAACTTTCCGTAGCTGCTTTGCAGGCAGCTTTCCAGTCCTGCGACTCCACAGAATTACCCGGGACGCAGAACATCGGAGATACTGTTTTTGCCGATACCGGCGCAGGTGCCGGAACGGCAGGAGACGGCATCCAAAATGGGACAGAACCCGGACTCGCCTCGGTCGCCGTGACACTTTATGCGGATACCAACGCAAATCAGTCCATCGATGCCGAAGACGTCCAGCTTGCCGCGACATCGACCGACGCAGCCGGGAACTATCTGTTCTCATCCCTGCGTAATGGCGACTATTTGGTGTATGTCGATGCACAGTCTGCCGCAATTCCGAATGGCTACGTCTCCACTACGGGCACGACAATCGCCGTTACGCTGGACAATGCAGACGATCTCACCGCTGACTTTGGTTTTTCACCCGTTGTCGGCATTAGTAAGGCTGTCGACTCGGAAACGGTCTATGAAGGCCAGGATGTCACCTACACGCTGACCGTCGAAAACCTACTGAAGAGTTCGGGGAGCACGAGCGCCCAGACAGACATCCAGACTTTGTGGATGACCTCTGCAAGTGGAACATTCACCAATCCGGGCAACGCTGCCGGGAACGACTCAACGACATTTGCAACAGGCACAAGCACAGACCAAACACTGATCCTGTCCGATCCAGCTGACCCGACGACAGCGCAGCAAACAACCCCGATCAAGCAAGTTGCCGCAATCTTTGAGGTTCAGGCGGGTGAGAGTTTATCGTCCACCGAGTTCCTGACTGTCCAGGTGATTCAGGCAGGGAGCCTTGTTGATACGCAGACGATCACCGCAGAGAGCCTCAATGCCTTCGTCAGCAGTCAGGGGCTTGTCTCCGTCAATCTGGCTTCGCTGAACGGCTGGACCTGGGAATCTCTGACTGCGACCGATACTCAACTCTCACTGTCGTGGGATGAAAAGTCCGGGGAGACAATCCAGATCAGCCGAGCCGGATTCCGTGTCACGTCCGTGAGCAGCGATGCGCGGCTCAATGATATTTTTTGGTCCGATGGATCCAATACACTCAAGACAGGGTCGGTTAACGGCACATCGATTGATTCACTTCTGACGGACTTGCCGGATACAGTATCCGCGATTGCCATAGACGTCAGCAATAATCGAATCTTTGCGGCCTACGAAAACACCATTGCGGTGAGGTCGATTGACGGAAACCAACAGGCTCAGGACACAACCTTCAACACAGGTTCGGATGTCACCAGTATCGACATCGATCCCACACGGGGCTATGTCTACTGGACTGAGTCAACTTCAATTCACCGTGCAAGAACGGACGGTACTGAGGCGGAAGAACTTGCAACCGGTCAGTCGATCTCGGGTATCGCAGTTGACAGCGTCGCGCAGCGGATCTACTGGGTTCAATCGAATTCAAACCGTGTCATCGTCAAATCGTCCTTTTTGGACGGAACATCGGCAGCAACTGTCTATGACGACACATTTGACAGAGGATCGAACAAGAACACGCGTGATATTGAACTCAATTCAGCAACTGGAAAACTGTTCATCTCTGTCGACAGTGGTCAGTCAGGCGATTTCATTGCATGCATGAGTCCTGATGGCACAAATCACACCGTTTTGATATCTGACCGATCCGATATCGCGGGACTTGCCATTGACTCCATCAACAGCCGAATCTACTGGGCGGATGCGAATGGCCTGAACTCTGCCGCGATTGACGGCACTGATGTGACAACCATCTTTGGCGGCCTGCTCGACATCGCGGAGGTCGAAATTCCAGTCGTAGCTGGCGGTGGAGAGTTCGCTACAGGAAGCACGCTGAAAACAATTCCGGTCACCGACCAGTACGACACTTCGGTTCTCAGGTTTCGTTCTTCAACGCTTGAGCCATCATCGATTGATGAAAATACTGGCCTGATCACGTGGGACAATGTTGGCCCGCTGAATGCCGCCCGCTCAAAACAGTTCACAGTCACATTCGAGGTTCTTGAACCTGCCGGAAACAATACACAGAAGAATGTGTCCAACGTTGCCAATGTCAGCAATGCGACTCTTGCTAACGGCGCAGCAGTCAACGATGACGTGGGGGAAGAAGACAATGAAGCCATCATTTGTGTGCTCCCCACAGCGACGATCGGCGACCTGGTCTGGATCGACGAGAGTGGAGGCACCAGCGGCGTGTACGATTCGGGAATCGACACTCCCCTCCCCGGAGTGAAAGTCGAACTGCAGTCGTCCAATGGTCAAACTTTGTTTGCCACCACCACGACCGATGAAAATGGAGAATACAAATTCACCGGTCTGGTCATCGACGACGATTCTGATTTCACATGGAAGGTCGTAGTCGATGACACCGGACTCGACTCAACCGTTGATACGAATGACACCAGCGGCAGCCCAAATGGAGAAAGCAAGGTCACCATCGCAAATCCCGCGGGAGACGCGGGACCTGCTGACAACCTGAACGTGGACTTTGGCTTTGAACTGGACACAGCAGTCATCTATGGAAACGTCTGGCAGGACTACAATGCCGACACCATACGGGACTCTCAGGATACAGGCTTTGACTCCGTAACCGTCCAGTTGCTGGACAGTGCGGGAACAGTCGTTACCTCCGTCATCACTGACCCGACCGGCAACTATCGCTTTCATAACGTTGCAGCCGGGAATTACGGAATTCAGGTCCAGACTGGATCATTGCCCGCAGTCAGTGGTGTTTCGTGGCAACAAACGACAGAAACTCCCGGCGATGGAACACTGGACGATTTCTATCCCACAAACGATTTGCTCACCGTCGTTGTGGGACAAGTTTATGGAAACTACGACTTCGCCTATACGTCGACCGGAACCGGCTCAATTGGCGATGAAGTCTTTTTTGACTTTGATCGCGACCTGATCTTTGATTCCTCAGAAGAACCCATCGGTGATGTGGACGTTCGGCTCTACCGTGACCTGAACGCAAATAACACTTTTGAAGCGTCCGAAGACATTCTTATTGCAACCACCTCCACGGATTCATCCGGGTTGTATTTATTCTCCAATCTCAGCCCGGGCCGTTATCTGGTTCAGGTCCATGAAGGCGACTCCGAGTTTCCGTCCTCCGTCACCAGCGTCTCTTCAAATCCACGCGGAGTAACGCTGCTTTCCGGCAGTACACGCAGAGATGTTGACTTTGGCTACTATCCTGCGGGCAGCGGGGTAATTTCCGGATCAGTGTGGCATGACAAGTCACTCGACGGCCTGATCACAACGGGGGAAGAGTACATTTCACAGATCACTGTGGAGTTGTGGGTTGATTTGAATGGAGACGGCACATTCCATCTGTTCAGCACTTCCGAGTCTGACGATGGTGGCAGTTTTCAGTTCACTGAACTGCCTTTCGGAAATTACGAAGTTCGGGTCGCTGCTGACGACGCTGATATGCTGACAACGCCACGAGGCCTTCCGTATTCCCCGACTACCGACAGCACCAAAACCGTCCAGCTGAGTAGTGAGACGCCGACGGGGACCACGGATTTTGGATTCGCTGCCAGGCCGAGCATCGGTGATTTGGTTTTTTTCGACAACAACCGGAACGGTACTCAGGATACGGCTGAAAACGGAATCCCCAACGTAACCGTTCAGTTGTTTCTGGACACGGACAACAACGGTGTGCCCGACGGTGCCGCCATTGCGACTGTGGTGACTGCTGATGGAACCGGAACGGACCCTGCAGGTTGGTATGAATTCCCAAATCTTGAGCCGTCGACGACTGGACAATCCTACTTTGTCTCCGTTGACACCAGCACGCTCCCCTATGCCATGTTAAACAGCAGTGATCCAGATCGTGATGGTGTCGCATGGGAAGGCGTCGCTGATACGACCGGCACCTACCCCGATGCCGATGCGGCGGATGAACGGATCATCCTCGGAACCTCCTCATATACAGGAGCAGACTTCGGCTTCGTGCCTGCTGGCGTCATCGGTGATCTCGTCTGGCTGGATCAGAATGAGAATGGAGTGCAGGACGACGGAGAGATCGGCCTGTCAAATGTCACGGTCACGGCCAGCAACGGAGGAGACGTGCGGCAGGTTCAGACAGACAGCGACGGGTTCTATTCCTTCTCAGATCTGTCAGCCGGAACATGGACAGTAGCACTTTCCGGAAATGCACTATCCGGTCTGAAATCCACCTATGACGCAGACGGAGGTCTCGACAACTCAACCGATGTCGTCATTGACAGCACCGGCGCGGTCACCAGCAGTTTTGACAACCTCGCAGTTGATTTCGGACTAAGACTTGATGGCGTCTTTTCCATCGCCGGAACCGTAGTCACAAACGATGCACGCGTGTCGGGCATTGCCGATGACGTCGACAACTTCCTTGACGATGACGATGACCTTGACCGAGGTCCAGACGACGAAACTGAACTGCTGAATCAGGTACTCTTCCTGTATACTCTGACCGACAACACATGGACCCCGATCTCATCAACCACGACCGATTCTCAGGGCAACTACCTGTTTCCAGGGCTTCCCGACGGTGACTATCGGGTTGCCCTGAGCACAACCTCGGTTCCGCTTCTGGATACACTGCTGACAACAGAAGCCACCGATACACCGGCAAACGCACTCATCAACAATGGCACCTCTGTAATTCAGCAGGTCACCATTAACAACGCGGACATCACCGAACTCGACTTCGCATTCATCCCCCTGTATCGCTATGACTTCGGTGACCTCTCCTCAGATTATTTCGCGACCTCGCTTATTCTCGATGGAGCCCGCCACATCATTCCTGAAGCCGGCAGTACAGTTTACCTCGGCACGGCACCCGACTCAGAAATCAATGGCACCGGGACAGTCCTCGCCGACGGCGACGACCTGACCGGCAATGATGAAGATGGGTTCACGCCGACCAACATCTCAGCATGGCAGGATGGCACGAACGGAGGAACACTGGAACTGCAGATTCCGGATGGCATCACAGGCTATGTCGTAGCATGGATCGATTTCAACCATGACAATTCGCTGATCGATCCTGGTGAAATGATCATCAGTCAGTCAGTCACAGGCACTGCCTCACCCACCGAGATCACCTTTGACATCCCGGCAGGCACAATCCAGAACACGACGGAATCATGGAACACACGCGTACGGATATTCCACCAGCGACCAGCGTTCCCACTGTTCTCGTATACAGGATCAGCGACTGATGGTGAGGTTGAAGACCACATTCTGACACGAACAGTTGGATCATCTATTGGTAATCGAATCTGGGCCGATGCCGACGGAGATGGAAATCAGGATGCCGAAGAACCGGGGATCCCTGGTGTGACTGTCAAACTCCTCGACGGTTCCGGAAACACAATTGCAACGACGACCTCCGGCAACGGGACTAACGATGTCGATGGCGACGGCGTGACTGACCCGGTCGGCTTCTACCGTTTCAACAACCTCAGTGCTGCAGACTACACCGTGACGATCAGCGGATTCGATGGACTCTCCATCTCCTACGATGAAGACAATTCAACAATTACCCCCGACGGCTCAACTCTTGTCACACTCAGCACCGACACTCAGCACGTCACCGCCGACTTTGGTCTCAAACCGAGTCTCCTGGACGTTTCCGGAACCGTCCGTTACGACGCGGATCACGACAATACCTTCAGTACCGGAGATTCGGCAATCGCAGCGGTGGCTGTGCAACTCTGGACAGATCCTGACGGCGACGGTGACGCAACCGACGGAGAACAACTCAGCGAGAAATATACTGCAACCGACGGCACGTTTTTGTTCGAAGACGTTCCATCCGGAAACTATGTCATCATCGAAGTCGATCCGCAGAATACCGTGAGCGATCTCGATACGGATGGTGATCCGCAGGACAACCTGATCGCAATCACGCTGACAGACACAGATTCAACGGGCAATGACTTTCTTGACGACGATGCCGTCCTGCTGGCCATCTCGGGATCCGTTCTTAACGATGGTGGTGACTTCTTCGAAGCCGCAAACACAATCACCGCAGACGACACCGCAATCGCCGGTGTTACAATCAAGTTATACCTCGACGCGGACAAGAACGGCGTTGTCAACACCACCGATCCATGTGTGGACACCGCGACCACAGACTCAAACGGAGATTGGCTGTTTTCAAATCTGACACCGGGCTTCTACGTGATCGAAGAAACCGATCCGGCTGGCTTCCAGTCGGACTTTGATGTCGAAGGAACAGCAACAGACAATGTGATTTCGGTTCACTTAATCACAACAAATGTTAACGACCGGAACTTCCTCGATGACGAAATCACAAGCACCGTCTTCGGACATGTCTATTACGATGTCAACGGTGACGGAACACAAGATCCCGACGGCCTGGATAACATCGCCGGAAACGCGGACGATGAAGTCGCCCTTGCCGACGTCGACGTTGTGGTTACACAGGCAAACGACGCCATTCTCACCGTGACAACAGACTCCAATGGAGACTGGACCGCAACAGTGCCAGCTGGCACAACCAATATCAACGTTGACGAAACGGACACCGACTTTACCAGTGTCGTCCCGGCGGGGTTCACCCAAACTGAGGGAACAGACCCACAGAATGTGACCGCAGTTGCAGGGCAGGATACTGACGCTGGTAACGATGGATACTACACACCGGCAACGCTGTCAGGACATGTCTATTACGACGTCAACGGAGACGGAACACAGGACCCCGACGGTCTCGATAACATCGCCGGCAACGCAGACGATGAAGTGAACCTTGTTAATGTCGATGTTGTGATCACCGACGCCAACGGCACTGCACAGACTGTCGTCACTGACAGTAATGGAGACTGGACCGCAACAGTGCCACCGGGCTCCACCAACGTCAACGTTGACGAAACGGACACCGACTTTACCAGTGTCGTCCCGGCGGGGTTCAC
>JAFMMM010000453.1 GCA_017859815.1 Planctomycetota bacterium
CACTCAACTGGACGGCGTTTCCAACGAGGGAAACGCCATTAAACTGGAGCAGCTTGATTCTGTGTTTACCCAGATTTCAGACGCTCTGAATTCTCTGTTGCAAAGTGATCTGGAGTATCAGTATGCCGCGGACGCAGTGAAGGCGGCTCGAGCTCCCATCGATCACAAGAAGCTGCTGGATATGCTGATTGATGAAGCAGAAGAGCAATATATCCAGCTGCTGGAAGGAACGCGCGCTCACACTGCGGTGATGGACAGCTATTTGAAATCCCTTGCGACTGCCCTGGATGATGATTTCCAGCAGCAGTTTTATGCTCCCGGGTTCCGAAGAGTGCGTGAAGAAGCCTTCAACTGCGGAGTGGTCAGCCTGGCTCAGATCCAGACCGAAAGTGTGCTGGCGAATAATCGAGGTTTCGCTGCGGTCAAACCGCAGGCCACGATGGAATTTAATCTGCCGCAACGGCGGATTATGATCGCGGAGGCGATGGACCTGGCGAAAGCTGGCGTTTCTGATTACGGAGCCCTGCTCAGCGATCCCAATTTCCTGGCGCTAACGAAAATCTATGCTGAGGGATCTGCCGCTCAGACCTTTGGCGATACCGCCACCAATTCGTCTGTGCGCAGTCTGCTGCCGGGCGTGGGCAGCCAGTCGCCCGACGAGGCAATTGCTCAATCGATCACCGGACGGCCTCAGTCCAGTTCGCAATTGGAGGCGTTGGTTCCTGATCCGGCGATCTATAAATTTGAAACTGGGACGGGCTTTGAAGTGCGGCCTGTGATTCAGCCGGATGGTCAAAGTGTCGTGTTCGATTTTGATTATCTGTACACCACCAGAATTCGTGAACCGGTCCGGGCGGATGAAAAACATCTGGGGCGTGTGAAACGACACCCCATTCACACCGATGTGCATCTCAGCAACTACGAACTGCGAACCATTAGTCTGTTTCGTGTTGCGTTGAAGGCGGAACGGTCGGATCGCGGTGTTCCGTTGCTGGAAGATATTCCCATCATCGGTGCTCTGGGGCGACCGATGAACGACGGGGAATCGTCACTGCAGCAAAATCTTGTGCTGGGACAAGCGTCCATCTTTCCGACGCTGTTCGATTTGATGGGGTTGCGGTTCGCACCTGCGGTGGCCGATTTGGGAATCGAGGAACTGCTGGAACAGGAATTTATCAATCAGGAACGGAAGAAATTCCTGCGGCAGCACGTAGATACCGTCACTGGTTCCAGCGTGGACAGCTTTATGCAGATTCCGGAATCTGATCGTCGGTCAGATTTGTATTATCCCCAAAACGAAATGCGACGGGAGCATCCGAATGGACATCAGGGGGATTCCACCCTGAATTTTGACAGCTCGCTGAAGGAGGGCGCTCCCGAAGCATTGCGATCCGGTCAGAACGCGAACACCACCCAAATGTCATTCTCTCGGGCTGCCGTTGTGCCGCGGTCCGCTGCAGGCAGTGCATTGATCCCGGGAATTCCTCCCACCATGGCACCAGTCATGCCGAGGGTTCCTGAGTCTCCGGTTCCGGTTCCACCGAGTCGGCAGTTACGCCTCTCGGAACGCCCCTCGCCATCTGAGGTGGTGATTCCGACACCGGAGCCTGGTAGCGGTTCGGGGGCTGGGGCAGATCCGACGGACGCCACGACAACTGCAGGCGAGAACGCTGATCTGTCAGCAGCCACCACGCGAACGGTTCGGCCGGTCGCCTATTTGACAAAGCGTCAGGTGCAGTCCGCCAGGAAGACGTTTTCACTGGACCGTCAAGAATTTCAGCCCGACTTTGGGGGTTCGAAGTCGCAGGATGATGACTCAGATGGTGGTCGGGCCAGCTTTCGCTCGCTCGCACAGCCGTCAGTTCCCGCCGGAACATCTTCCCCAACCCCTGAATCCTCAACACAGCGACGCTGGAACTTGCCCACGTGGTTTTCCGGCAGCAAGCCGTAGGGATTGTTGTGTCGATGATCTCCGCAGACGTCGTGCGGATTTCACTCACGCGGTGTTTCATGGCAAATAGACCGTATCGTTGTGGGGAATCACTTCACGGCAGAGCGGCAATTCCGGCGGAAAAGAAGGGGCGGCAATGTTGTTCAGAACTCCCATGATGTTATGGCTGTTGCTGACCATGATCGGCTCATCAGCCAATGCGCAGTTGTTCCCTGCGGTCACGCGAGCGAAGGTCAATTGCGGACTGTCATCCCGCTACACATGGACCAGCAGCGAGTGGAATCGGCCGACGTATCAGGTCAGCATGGCCGGTATCTCGCAGAACACTTCAGAGACGATCCGCAGTTTTCAGATGCTGCAGCCGGCGATCGAATCGGGCTTCGTGAAGTTCCGCGACGTTTCAGTGGTGTTGCAGCAGGACGGGACCTGGATCGTTCGCGCGGAAGCCGAACACCTGCGGACGAAGTCCACTGACGCCGGGGGCCTTGTCATGTCGTCCCGCCGGCTGGAGATTGCGGAGATCCGGCTGCAGTTGCTGCTGTCGGACGCTGTGAAAGACACCGGCAACGGCACGATCGGTGTGAGTGGTGGCGTTGCCGAACTGGTGCTGACAGATCCTGTCAAGCTGCACCGAGGCGAACACAAGTCCATCTTTTTTCAAGACAGTGACAAGCTGGTGGAACAGTACTTTCAGGATGTTCGTCGCGTGCAGGTTCAGCTGAAGACACGGAAGTAGTGGTTTCCGGCCTGAGTGCCGTGGGGAGACGCAAGGATGCGAAGAATTTCCATTCCAGCAGTGACGCTGCTGACGGTGTGCGCGGTGTCCGGTATCGCTGTTGCTGACGAGCGGATTTCGGTGCCGCCGGCGGACGAGATTGCCGTCCTGACACCGGATCAGGATACGGGACAGCGACCGTTTCCCAAGGTTGTGGAAGGATCAGACGGGCTGCAGCATGTGGAGATTGCCCCGTCGGTTGTTGTTCACCGTTACTATTACACCGGCGATCGCAGTTTCCAGGGACCATTTCTGCCCGGCGGGCCAACTGTGATTATTGCCGGGCACCCGCGGACTGGCGAACAAATTTCGGTCGAGGCCCGCCTGCTGCCGGGAGCTCCACGGATTCACTACAGCCGCAAATCCATTCGCTATGACTACGGTGGATCCTGCATCACACTGGATTTCGGACTACTGGACACACCGACACCACGAGTGATTTATCAGCAGCAGCCGCAGGTGGTGACGGCCGCGGAAACTCGCATCAGCAGAATGTCGAGAACCATTCGGGAAGCGGGGGCTGCCAGCGGAATTCGCGAAACGGCCGGGGAATTGCGAAAACGAAGCCGAGACGCCGTTCTGGGAATCAGTGAGCGAGCGGCGGATGTGCAGCAGGTTGTTCTGCGAGGCGTGACCAGCGTCGTGGATGCAACGCCGCTAAGAAGCCTGCTGACACCCAGCGGCCGCAGCGATGCCCGGTCTCAGTTCCAGCAGGAACGGATTGGCATCATCCAGGGATTGGAAGACACCGCAGCCACAAACCGCTGACTCCACTGGCTTGCGAGTCAGGAGCAAAATGGTCGTACCAGGCAACCGAATGGAGAACTTCATGCCTGCGTCAGCGGAATGACGTGTGTGGCCAGGGAGTCGCATGTGATCGAGCCCGTGGCGGGAACAACTGGCGGCGGAGGGGCTTTGCAGGACCGACTTGATTTGGGCAAGCGGCATCAAATTTCTGTGACGTGAGTGCGTCTGCTGTTTTCAAAGAGCAGCCAGCGCAGATGGTTGGCAATAGGTCTCTACAGCCCCGCGTGGCCTCTCTCACGAGTGATCCCGCCGCGTGGTGCGCGATGCCGGGTGTTCAGGCACGGACGATCAGAGGCGGTGCCGTTTTCCGCAGAGGCGGTGTTTGTTAACGCAGAGAGATCGCGTGTCTCCGCAGAGATATCGCTT
>JAFMMM010000089.1 GCA_017859815.1 Planctomycetota bacterium
TTGTGACGAGGTGGCGATGATTCGTGATGGCCAACTTGTTGAGAACGACTCGGTCAGTGTGCTGCAGCAGAATGCTCCCCGTCTGTTGCGGCTGCTGCTGAACATCGATCAGGCTGTCCCCGCTGAATGGCCGGAGGGATGTGAGCCGCTGATTTTACCAGGAGTGGAATGTCACTCGTCAGCTGCCAGGAAGGCACAGTTGCTGGTTCCGCCAGGTCTGCGCGAGCGGACTTGCATTCTGCAATTTCGAGGCAGCAGTCTCGGTCTGCTGAAGTGGGCCGTGGACCGCAGGTTTGCCGATGTGGAAGTTGGTCCTCCATCACTGGAGAGTTTGTTTCGTGGCTACTACGAGGCTGTCTGAGTTGTCAGCTGCAGAATGACGCTGTTTCAGACAGGGTGGTTAACCGGAAAAAGGGGATCGGTGAGATGCGAGGACTCCTGCAAAAGATACGTCTGGAAGTGCAGTGGCCGGTGGCGTGGTTTAGTCTTGGTCTCATGCTGGTCATGGGGCTGCTCACCGCGCTGCTGCCCAAAGTCCTTGGGAATATCCATGAGGTGTTCAACAAGATGCCTCTTGTAAAGCCTCTGATTACGGCATTGCTTGGAGTTGATCCGGGTGATCAGATTTCCTCCGGCCTGTCGCAGGCATTTCTTTGGACGCACCCGACTCTGCTGAGTTTGATTTGGGCTCACGAGTTGATGTATTGCTCGCGACTTCCAGCAGCAGAAGTTGATCGTGGCACGGCCGATTTTCTGCTTTGTCTGCCGGTGTCTCGCTGGAAGATTTTTTTGGCAGAGACAGTTGGGTGGTTGGTTTCCGGTGCGATTATTCTGTGCGGCGGTCTGGTGGGGCACCTGATTGCATCCTCCTTTGTCCATCCGGAGATGCGTTTGTCGCAGACAGACGCGTTTCGCGTCCTGATCAACCTCGCGGCTTTGTATCTTGCTGTCGGGGGATTTGCGTTTCTGATCTCCGCCTTCAGTGATCGTCGGGGCCGCGCAATCGGAATCGTGTTTGCTTTGTTGCTGTTATCGTTCCTGCTGAATTTCCTCGCGCAATTCCAGGATTGGGCGAAGTCCATCGCGTGGCTCTCCGTGATGGAGTATTACCGTCCGGCAATCATCATCCGTTCCGGCGAGTTTCCCGCTGACGACGTGAAAATGCTGTTGCTGCTGACGGGCGTATTCTGGAGTGTAAGTCTGGCTGTGCTGCGTCGCCGCAGCATCTGTACGGTATGACCTGCTGCTGAGACTTCGTCGTGCTGGCAGGTATCGCGTCATGACAACGATTGTTCGATACCGCCTGGCTGGGGGACCCGCACAGGGCACAGGATCATCGCCGCCGGATTTCGCAGGAAAAGTGTGCTGTGTGAATTTCGCTGTCAGGTTTGCACAAGATCGGCCATCGATGCGCTCGCCAGTCCGCTGGCGATAACAGGCAGCCATGCAGCAAGGTCGGGGGCGAGGAAACTGGTCATCCCGAGGACCTGGCATCCCTGGGCGAATCCGTAAAAGCCTCCCAGTACGGCGGAGCAGACTGCCATGTTCGTAATCAGGCTGCGTGACTCGCGGCGAATCACCAGCGGCAGTGCGATGGTGATGCTGAGCAGGCAGGTAATTGGTCGAGCGATCCGGGTGTGGAGAGCCAGGCTTTGTGCTCGCAGCGGCACTTCGCCTGTCGACGTGTTACGAATGCGATGGACAAGTTGCGTTGACGAAAGCAGTTTCAGATTGCGTCCTCGATTATAGAGCTGGTCGAAAGTGACTTCAGACTGGATGAACACGTCAGTGCCGTTGGAAAGCGGGATGATGCGTCTCCTGCCTTCTTCCGTGAGGGTTTCGGGGTCAAGGACGCTGGTAAGATTTCGAAGCAGCCAGCCTCGTCGATTCTGGCTGTCATTTTCCGGTTCCACAAAGCGAGCCGTTTCCGCTTTCAGAATGCAGTGCTGGCTTTTCAGATGCGTTTCGGGAAGTGAGAAGCTGGCATTCTCGATCGTACGGGTGTTTACCAGAACACGATCACCGGAGATGTGCATCAGTGAGTTGGAGTAGTCATAGACAGGTTCGACCTGTTGAATCTCGGCAACTCGGCTTCCGCGGGGAGTCTGCAGTTGAACGGCAAACGTGGGGATCGCGAATTCCTGGTTTGCGATCAAAGCCAGATTCAGAATTGCAGCGGACAGCAGCAATGGTCTCACCAGTCGAAACGTGGGTACCCCGGCGGCAAGCAGCGGAAATGTCTCACAGCTTTTTCGCAGCAGCCCAAGCACGGCGATGACCGAGATTACGATGAGGATTGGTCCCGCAAGTTCAAAGAACTCGAACAGTCGGAAGAAGTAGTATTCACCGATTCGGCGGAACATCTGATGTTCACCGACTGGCGTTGCAGACCTCGTCAGCGGTTCCTGAAACTCATCGATGTTCATGAACAAATCGATGACCACGAACAGGCCGTAGGCTGCGATGAACAGCATCGAGAACGTATGCAGCAGGCGTTTAGACAGGTATTTGTCGTACGTGTTCATTATGGGATGGGAGAAAACCCCTCAGAGTGTGCAGATTACGCAACCTGCAGTCGACTCTTCGAGCATTGGGAAGAGCATATTGCATGCGGAAGCAGGCTGATTCGTCAAGGCGAATCCCAGCTTCGCAACGCTTAAATGTCTCGTCGCAATGCGGAAAGCGATTGGTATCGGGCCTTTGCGCGAGGGAGGGGGCGAGTTGCAATGGAGTGTCGATCGCCGGGATTGGGCTGGTTCTCCGGAATTCCATCCGCATCGTGTGGGACTGGTCTCGCCAAAGTTCCCCTGCTGGTTTAGATTGTAAGGGTCGAATGAAGGGTTTGGGTCGAATGTGGCGTTTTTGGCTGTTGGGGCGATTTAGAGCGGGGTTCTGCCTATATCGGCCGGTTTGAATTCCCCCAACGGCCTGCGATTTGAGGTCGATAACCAGACAAGGTACGGATTCCTTACGGCCGAAAGATTCGGCGGGTAACGAGGGAGAGTTGGTTGTGATCAGTACGAATTGCTTGGCAGTTGGACAGAAACTGGGAACCCTGCTTGGAGGCAGCATTCTCACCTGCAGCATCCTGATTTCGGGGATGACAGTTGACTATCTGCAGGCATCGACCGACGAGCAGCGGGAGGCAGCAGTCAGCTTGTTGCCGCGTCCGCGTGATATGAATGCGGACCTTCTGGATGATGTTGATGACCGATTGCAGCCGCAGATTGTTGTTCTCTGGGATCCATCGAATTCCGCAGACGCTCGCCTTCAGGCAGCGAAAGAGATCGAGCCTGTCATTACGGAGCTGCTGGCAAGCGACGAGCACCGTGCGCTGGGTTTAAGGCTTCAGCGTCGGATTCTGGTCATTACTGCGACTCTGCAGGCCGGTCAGGCCCCAATTGACGTCAGCCGTCCCACCGCTGCTCGGGATCAGGTTCGGAATTCTGCTGTGGAGCTGCAGCGAACACTGCGGCGAATTCGCAATGGTCGCCTGTGGGTGACCTATCTGAATCTGGATCGTTTGCAGGAAGCAGAGATCACAGAGGAGTCTCTTGCGGCATTCCGGGAACGAGCCACAATTTCCGATGAGTTGGACGAAGCGCAGCGTAAATTTGCATCGCGACCTGATATTCAGGAGCTGAACGCTCTGGCGGAAGCGGCGGTTGCAGAATTGACCCGCCCGGTGGATGACACAACGTTACGCGATGAACTGCTGGCACAACTGGACCAGTTACTGCGAGGGTTCCTGCAGGATCAGGTCATGCCGGTGTCCACAGGCACAGCGGAAGCTCGTAGCGCATGGCGGATCATTCGTGCGCAGTTTCCTCAGGCTGCAGACGTGCTGCGACCAGCATTGAACAGCAGCTGTTTGGGGCACAATGTGCATGTGGGTGTTTCGGAAACCCTTGTTTCTCGCCTGGTGGCAGCAAGTCGGCAGGAATCGGGAAAAATCTCTGAGTACGCCATGGGGGCAAGGATCACGGGTGATCAGGCGACGTCCGTGGAGGTCAGTGCGGACGTTGTGTCGTCAGCGGATTCCGCATTGTTGAATTTTGTACTCGAAGGAACCATGAAAACAGACACAGTGGCTCGCAAATCTCCCGCCACCGTGTTTTCCGAGGGCAATCACAGCTTTCGAGTCAGCAAGCTGGCCCAGTTCGGAGGCCCTCGCATTGAGCTTGAACAGGCGGTGTTCAGTGCGGATATCAATAATCAAGTGAAGAGTTTTCAGACCGACTATGATGGACGGCTGTTTGGGCGTGCGGTTCGACGGGAAGCTGGTCGCCGGATCGCCGGAAGTCGGGGTGCCACGAATAACGAAACGCGACGTCAGATCCGTTCCGAGATTGTCCCGCGTTTTGAAGAGGAAGTATCAGCCCCATTCAATGATCTGAACCAGGTCCTGCAAAATTTGGAGAGTCGAGGTCTGGGACCGGATCAGGTGGATGCATCTTCAGATGAGACCAGCATGAATCTGAGTCTCCGCAGTATTGGAACCGACTTCCTCGGTGGTTCAGCTCCTCCGTGGGCTCTGCAGGCAGGCGACGGAGCGTCTGTTCAGCTGCATCAGAGTGTGTTCAACCTGATGCTGGGCGGTCTTGGACTGCAGGGGCGAGTCATCGATGAGAACGAGCTGACCGGGGAAATTGAAAAGGCCCTTTCCGAATTGCTTGGTCGTGAAATCAGTCTGAGCAAAGCGGAGGCAGAGGCGACCGCTGCGAAAGATGATGAAGACGACGCGGATTCCAGGCAGACATCCTTTGTCTTCAGTGATACGGATCCGCTGCGAGTCCAATTCAATGATGGCGAGGTCTCCATATTGATTCAGACCGGGATTCGTCAGGAGGGTCGTTCAGAGCTTGCTGTACATACGATCGTAATTCCGATTGAAATCGGCCTGACCGAAGCGGGGATCGAGCTGAGTCCTCGCCGCGTGCGTGTTCTTTCGGCACCAATTACTGTCGCCAACCAGCTTCGCAAAGTGATCGGTAGCCGTATTGAAGAGCAGCAGCTCAGCGCGACTCTCAACCTTCCTGTCGCTGACGGGGAGACGCCAAAGTCCATCACCGTGACTGACCTGCAGGTGCAGGACGGCTGGTTGATGCTGTCAATTCGCTGAATCGAGTGCCCTCCGCCCTTGTAAGAGTGTTGCAGCGGGTGGATTCCGATTGCCGGGCCGAGATCGTGGTGGACGGTTCTTTCCGCCGCCGCCTGCTGCCAGGGGCCTGCGTTCCCCCACTGCAGCGGGCACCTGAGCTGCCAGCAGCCGGTCCGTGGTCTGACCTCGGACAGCGTCCAGCTGGCTCGGATTTCAACGTTGGCAGCGTCCTTTGAGATGGGTGAGCAGTTGGGGTCTGGTATCCGGGATTTGAACCCGGCTGGCGAACCCGCTAAAACGCAGGGGTTGCATGGTCTGATGCGTGATTCTGCAGAGATCACGCCGTCTGTTTTTCCTTTATTCGATGTACTGAAGAAACGCACCAATGGTTCAGGTCAGGCTGCCGGACGGCAATGTCATTGAACACTCCGACACCGCAACCGCGACCGACGTCGCGACCGGCATCAGCGAAGGGCTGGCACGCACCACAGTTGCTGCGGTGATTGACAATGCCATTGTTGATGCAACAAGGCCGCTGGTGGAGCTGACTGAGGAGCGACCAGTTCCGCTGCGTCTGCTTACGGAACGTGACGACGAGTCACTTGGTGTCCTGCGCCACAGTTGTGCACACGTGATGGCACGCGCGGTGATGAGGCTGTTTCCGGGCACCGGCCTGGCTTTCGGACCCACCACCGGGCATGGTTTCTACTACGACTTCGATCTGGAGACCCCGATCAGTGACGAGGATTTTCCACGGATCGAGGCGGAGATGCAGAAGATCATCGATGCTGCCGAACCCTTTGAGCGATTTGAAACATCAAGAGAAGAAGCCGTTCAGCTTTGTGCTGACCTGAATCAGGAGTTGAAGGCGGAGCATATTTCAACCGGATTGTCGGAGCACTCAACGCTGAGCTTTTACCGCCAGGGGGAGTTCCTCGATCTGTGCCGCGGCCCCCACATTCCTCACGCGGGACGGATCAAAGCGTTTCGCATTACCAGTGTCGCGGGATCTCACTGGAAAGGGGATTCTTCCGGCCGGCGGCTGCAGCGGGTATACGGGACAGCGTGGTTCAATCGCAAGGCGATGAAGGCTTACCTGCAGCAGCTGGAAGAAGCGAAGAAGCGGGACCACCGTGTGCTGGGGAAACGGCTGGGGTTGTTCACAATTGCTCCGGAGGTGGGTCAGGGTTTGTGTTTGTGGTTGCCGAAGGGGGCAACGATTCGAGCCACACTGGAAGATTTTATTCGAACCGAGCTCGTTCGACGGGGCTATGAAGTGGTGTACTCGCCGCATATTGGTCGAGTCGAAATGTATGAAACCAGCGGGCACTTTCCCTACTACCGAGACTCACAGTTCGCGCCGATCTTTGGTCACTCCGCAGGCCAGCTGGTGGATTACTGGATTCGTTGTCTGGATCCCGAGGATGACTCGCTGCAGCCACCCGCGGCTGGTGCTGAGCGGCAGTTGCTTGAGGCTGCCCGCGTACTGGGATTTGCCGGACAGGACTTTCCACTGCAGGGATCAGCAGCAGAGAAGCGGGACGTGCTGAGGAAGTGGGAAAAGCAGCAGGAGCGTTTTCTGCTCAAGCCAATGAACTGCCCGCACCACGCTCAGATGTACAAGGCACTGCCACGCAGTTACCGGGACCTGCCGGTCCGGCTTGCTGAGTTTGGAACGGTCTACCGCCATGAGCAGTCGGGTGAACTCAACGGGATGCTGCGTGTGCGCGGTTTGACGCAGGATGACGCACATCTGTTTTGTACACCGGAGCAGGTGGAGCAGGAATTCAAGGACACACTGGGGCTGGTTCGGTTTGTACTGCAGGCGGTTGGGCTGGAGGACTATCGGGTACAGTTGTCGACTCGGGAGCCGAATTCGGACAAGTATGTGGGCAGCGAAGAACTCTGGAACAACGCTCAGGACACGCTGCGTCGAGTGTTGACTGAAGAAGGGATCAAGTTTGAGGAGTGTGAGGGGGAGGCGGCCTTCTACGGTCCCAAGACGGACTTTATGGTGCGGGACTGTCTGGGGCGGGAGTGGCAGCTGGGGACTGTGCAGCTGGACTACAATCTGCCTGAACGCTTCAGCCTTGAGTACACCGGGCCGGACAACAAGCCCCATCGGCCGGTGATGATTCACCGCGCTCCCTTCGGCTCAATGGAGCGTTTTGTGGGCATGTTGATTGAGCACTTTGCGGGAGCATTCCCCTTGTGGCTGGCTCCGGAACAGGTTCGTGTTCTGCCGCTGAGTGAGAAATCGGAAGACTATGCTAAGCAGGTTGCGGCAGAACTGCGGCAGGCTGGATTCCGTGTGACAACAGATCTGAAGAGTGCTCGGGTCCAGGCGAAGATCCGGGAAGCACAGATGGACCTGATCCCCTACATGCTGGTGGTTGGTCCACGGGAAGCGGAAGCCGGCGCGGTGGCTGTCCGATGTCGTCTCGACGGTGATCAGGGTGTCATGCCGCTGGCAGACGCCATTCAGAAGCTGACGACAGAACGAGATCAGCACGTCATTCGGCAGGTTGCCGAGCGTTCAGAGTTTACTCTGGGCAGTCAGAGTGATGACGAGCAGAACGAATACTGAAGCGGGTGCAGATGTCCTGCAACGCTGGTCAATGGCACGTGTTCGGAACATAAAACGGAGACTCAGAATGTTGAGAATGGCACTGTTGGGGACGCTGCTGACCCTGGGATCTGTTGTTGTCCAGGCGGGTGGAAACGAGCCACTGACTGTGGAGACGGCAGGCGTGCGGACCGGTTCCGGCGCAATGACTTTTGAAACAGTTCCAGGCTGGGGTCTTGGAGAAGACGGTCGATCCGTGATTGGAGCGACTCACGGTGGTGTTGTTGTCGACAAGGCGGGTCACATTTACACCAGCGCCAACATGGGCGTGTTTGTGTTTTCTCCGGACGGGACGCTGGTCCGAAGATTCGTGGGCGACGAGTACGCCATGATGCACGATCTGGAGATTCGTGACGAAGATGGAACCGAGTACATCTACGGTGCTCGAAACAATCACCAGGAGGGTGTGAAGTTTCATGCGGAGACTGGCGACATCGTGATGCACCTGACCTATCCGGAGGAGTCAGGGCTGGGGCTGAAGACGATTAAGCCGACGGCAATCACCGTGGCTCCCAATGGTGATATCTTTCTGTCTGACGGCTATGCCAGCAACCACATTTTCAAGTACGACAGCAAAGGCAAGTACCTGAAGCACTTTGGGCAGAAGGGAAATGATCTTAAGCAGTTCAACACGGCTCACGGGATGACGCTCGATACCCGCTATGATCCTCCGCGACTGCTGATCTGCGATCGAAATCACCAGCCGAAGGGACGTCTTCTGCACTATGACCTCGACGGCAACTTTATTGATGTCGTGGTTACCGGTTTGGGCATGCCCACGTCTGTGGCCATCCAGGGTGAGTATGTCGCAGTACCGGACCTGCACGGACGGCTGGTGATTCTGGACGGCTCCAACACGATCATCTCTGTCCTTGGATATAATGCCGATCCAAAGAAACGCGGCAGCTTCAACGTCCCCCAGGATCAGTGGATTGAAGGTGTCTTCAGCGGTACCCATGGGTCATACTGGGATGGGGACGGGAACCTCTATGTTCAGGACTGGAATGTCTCCGGACGTTTGATGAAGCTGGTGCGGGTTCATTGATTCCCGCAGGCCGCAACAGGGTATGACAGTGACAGAGCATGCTGCACAAACTGCACGACGTTGTTTCCTCGGACGCACCGGTCTGCAGTTTGGTGCCGCGGCACTGTCGCAGCTGCTGACGCAGGACTGGCTGGTGGCGCGGCCGGAAATGGCTGGTTCAGACCCTGTGCCCCATCATCCGCCTCGCGCGCGTTCAGTGATTTACCTGCACATGATTGGGGCGCCGTCGCAGCTGGACATGTTTGACGAAAAGCCGGAACTGGTTCGCCGTCACAATCAGCCATGTCCTCCGGAGGTGACTCGCGGGCGGGATTTTGCCTTTATCGGCAAAACGTCCGCGCTCGCCGGATCTCCCTGGAGATTTCGACAGCACGGCCAGAGCGGACAGGTGATGTCCGAATTACTCCCGCACCTGGCCGGTGTTTCGGATGAGCTTGCCGTCATCAGATCGGTGCATTCGGACGAGATCAATCATGCCCCGGCCCAGATGATGCTGCATACCGGGTTCGGTCGGGCAGGCCGACCATCGTTTGGTTCGTGGGTCAGCTACGGCCTCGCGGCAGAAACGCAGAACCTTCCAGGCTATGTGGTCCTCCTTAGCGGTCCTGCCGGTGGTGCCGGAACAAGTCTGTGGTCGGCCGGTTTTCTGCCCGGGAAATATCAGGGCATTCAGTTCCGTTCGCAGGGCGATCCGGTGCTGTATCTTTCCAGTCCCGAGGGAATCAGCGATGCCCGGCGGCGCGAAGAACTGAACACACTTCGGGCTTTGAATTCGGAGCAGTACCGGGCAACCGGAGACTCGGAAATTCTGACGCGTATCGCTCAGTATGAGATGGCGTGGCGGATGCAGCGATCTGTGCCGGAGCTGGCAGATCTCACAGCAGAAACTCAACCAACTCTGGATCTCTACGGCGCCGAACCGGGCAAGCCTTCGTTTGCCGCGAACTGCCTGATGGCACGTCGTCTCGTGGAGCGTGGTGTTCGCATGATCGAGCTGTACGATGCCGACTGGGATCATCACGGCAGTCTCGAAACCGCACTGCCCCGGAAATGTCGCGACGTTGATCAGGCTATGGCTGCGCTGATCACGGATTTAAAACAGCGGGGCTTACTCGATCAAACGTTGATCGTCTGGGGGTCCGAATTTGGAAGAACACCGCTGCGACAGGGGGGCAGTTCCGGCGGTCGCCGAGTGCCCGGCCGCGATCACCATAAAGACGCCTACACGATGTGGCTGGCAGGCGGTGGAATTCGTGGCGGCACGTCATGGGGAACATCCGACGATTTCGGCATGGATGTGAATGAGAATCCAGTGCACGTCCATGATTTGAACGCGACCATGCTGCATCTGCTCGGGCTGGACCATGAACGCCTGACCTGGCGACATCAGGGCCGTGACTACCGGCTGACAGACGTGCACGGCGAAGTCATTCAGGGGATACTGGCCTGACAGTCAGCAGCAACGCAGGCGGGGTGTATTAAAGACGCCGTGAATGGGCAGTTCCATCGTGAAAGAATGGACTGCAAAGATCGGCCTGCAGTGATTCCTGCCGCAGATCAGTGTGTGTCACTGATAGATCACCACCAAAAAAACGACCGCCTCGGAACGTCCGGGATTGCGTATCTGGTGCGTAACGTCAGCCCGATAGCTGGCTGAGTCGGCTCGATTGAGTTCTTCAGTCTCGCCGTCTGAGATCACCTGAACGCGGCCTTTTTGAACGGTAAGAAACTCGCGGGTTCCTTCGAAATGAGGAGCGGACTCGAGGATACCTCCGGGAGTCAGCGTGACTTCGTAGAACTCCACATCTTTTTCAAGATGCAGTGGCGAGAGGGTCCGGATGCGGCAGTCCTTATCGGAGCGGAAGATGTGGCTGTGATCCTCTGCTCGAATCACTTCGATCATCGGACTGGACGGCATCTGTTCCAGAAGTTCCGCCATTGAGATCCCCAGAGCTCCGGCGATCCGGACTGTGACAGCAAGCGTGGGATTGGCCAGTTCGCGTTCAATCTGACTGAGCATCGAGCGACTGACACCGGATGCACGGGACAGAGTGTCGAGGGACCATTTGCGGTCTTTGCGTAACTCCCGAATACGTCGGCAAACAGACCGGCTGACATCTTCAGCGCTGCCTGTCGAGTGAGTGGGAGAATTTCGAGGCTCTTTTGCCATGGCATTCAGGGGAAGTGGTGTTCAGTATATTGAAAAAAGAGTGTTGTAAAGTGGATTCGCGGCCTCTATTATACTGTAAAGCAATTTCAGTATATTCGATTATTGAGGGGAAATCCAACGTGAAGGCACTGGTCAAGCGGCGTTCAGAACCGGGTTTGTGGCTGGAAGATGTGCCGATTCCCGAGGTTGGTATGAATGACGTGCTGATTCGCGTGGATCGAACAGGGATCTGCGGGACTGACGTCCACATTTATGAGTGGGATGCGTGGGCGTCGCGAACGATTCCCGTACCGATGGTTGTGGGGCATGAATTTGTCGGCGAGGTGGTGGAGGTTGGTTCCAACGTCAACGACTTCCACCCGGGGGACATTGTCAGTGGCGAGGGGCATGTCGTGTGTGGTCGGTGCCGCAATTGCCTTGCTGGTCGTCGACATTTGTGCCCAAAGACTCAGGGCGTGGGTGTGAATCGGCCGGGGGCATTCGCCGAATATCTGGTTTTGCCGATGACGAATGTCTGGTGTCATAATCCTGCGATCAACCGGGACATTGCTTCGATCTTCGATCCTTTTGGCAATGCGGTGCACACGGCGTTGGCGTTCCCTGTCCTGGGTGAGGATGTGCTGATTACGGGGGCCGGTCCGATTGGGTTAATGGCGTGTGCTGTGGTTCGACATGCCGGTGCTCGATTTGTGACAGTCACCGACGTCAATCCGTGGCGACTGGAGCTGGCTCAGAAAATGGGTGCCACGCGAGTGGTGGATGTTCGTACCGAGCGACTGCAGGATGTGCAGCGGGAACTGGGAATGGTTGAGGGGTTCGACGTTGGGCTGGAGATGTCCGGGAATCCTCACGCATTTCGGGACATGCTGGAGAACATGGCGCACGGTGGCAAGATTGCGATGCTGGGGATACCTGGCGACGAAATGGCGATTGACTGGACAAAAGTCGTTTTCAATATGTTGACGATCCATGGGATTTACGGTCGAGAGATGTATGAAACGTGGTACAAGATGACGGTAATGCTGGAGAGTGGGCTGGAGATCAGCCCCGTGATCACTCATCGCCTGCATTACAGTGAATTTGAGCAGGGCTTTGACATCATGCGTTCAGGCCAGTCTGGTAAAGTGATTTTGAACTGGCAGGACTAAGCAGCGGCCGGCAACTCTGACGGCAGGAGGATCATCAATGTCACAACTCGAGGAACTGGCAGCGGCTCAAGTGAGGGAGATTCAGGACCAGGGACTGTTCAAATCCGAGCGGCTGATTAATTCGCCGCAAAGCACGGGCATCAGTCTGTCGGACGGCAGCGACGTGCTGAATTTGTGTGCGAACAATTATCTTGGTCTGGCAGATCATCCGGCACTGGCGAGTGCCGCCGCGGATGCGCTGCAGCGATGGGGTTACGGGATGGCATCGGTCCGATTCATCTGCGGGACACAGCAGTTGCATCAGGACCTGGAGTCTCGCATCAGCAGATTTCTGGGGACTGACGATACGATCCTCTACAGTTCCTGTTTCGACGCCAATGGGGGGTTGTTTGAGACTCTGCTGGGGCCGGAGGACGCAATCATTTCGGATCAGCTGAACCACGCCAGTATCATTGACGGGGTGCGTCTGTGTAAGGCAAAGCGATTTCGTTACCGCAACAACGACATGCAGGATCTGGAGCAGCAACTGCGGGATGCAGCGGATTGCCGTTGCCGACTGATCGCAACGGATGGTGTCTTTTCGATGGACGGTTACCTCGCTGATCTGCCCGCGATCTGTGAGTTGGCTGACCGCTACGACGCGTCCGTTATGGTGGACGATTCCCATGCCGTCGGTTTCGTGGGTGATGGCGGTCGCGGGACACCGGAGCACTTTGGTGTGCAGGATCGCATCGACCTGATTACAGGGACACTTGGGAAGGCACTTGGCGGCGCCAGTGGAGGCTATACCAGTGGTCGCAAACCGCTGATTGATTTGTTGAGGCAGCGTTCGCGGCCGTATCTGTTCTCCAATTCGCTGGCACCACCGATTGCGGCAGCGTCGATTGCCGCACTTGATCTGCTGAGCCAGTCAGATTCGCTGCGGCAGCAGCTGCGTGAGAACACCAGTTATTTTCGGAAGGCCATGACAGCCGCGGGTTTCCGGATTCTTCCCGGAGAGCATGCGATTGTTCCGGTGATGATTGGAGATGCCGCACTTGCCACAAGGATGGCTGACGCGTTGCTGTCGCGAGGGATCTACGTGATCGGTTTTTCGTTTCCGGTTGTTCCTCGCGGTGAGGCTCGCATTCGTACGCAAATGTCGGCGGCTCATACTCGCCAGCAACTGGAGCGGGCTGTTGAGGCATTCCTGGAAGCTGGCCAGGAGCTGGAAATTATCTGAACAGCCGGCCTGGGGCTATTTGTCCTGTTTCTTCGTGGCGGCATCTGAACGCTGCTGAGCCTGAGCACGGATGCGCTGCTGAGCCTGTTTGAGCCGGTCTGGCCAGCGAAACGTTGGGGCAGTGGTCGGGTCGTATCCCTGCAGATGATCCTGGAGCCGAGTTTCGGGGCGAGTATAAACGAGTTCTGTGTCACCGAATGCAGTGCGGCAGAGGTCGGCAAGCCAGGGATCGTATTCGACAAGTTCTTCCCGAGTGTTGACGTGGTTATGGTCATGGTCGTTTTCGCGATTGTTACTGAACCATGACTGCACTCCTTCCGCAAAATATTCATGGTGGTTGACAGAGGCGTATTTGCCTGCCCACAGTCCGGCGTCCGTCGCCTGTTTCCATGCCTGCCGGACTCGTTCGTCGAATGTCGGATCAACGACGTTCAGGCCGCGCAGGTGGATGTTGTGGGCAAATTCGTGAATCAGGATGTTTTCAGCACGGTAAGGATCTCCTGCATAGCCCAGCAGGTTTTCTTCCCCGACGGAGCAAATGGGGTCTGTGGATGAACCACCCAGTCCGCGTGCTCGAGCATCCCAGAAGTCACGTGCTGATACACCGGGAATCTGGCGGCCGTCAAATTGCGGATTCGCCATTCGCTGATATTCAGGGATATCGCAGGTGAACTCATTCCATGCGATGATGGAAAGCTGTGAGCCCCCCGCAATCATGGCCTCCCGGACATCCGGTCTTTGAACCAGCATTTTGCGGATCAGGAATGCGGCCTCTTTCAGTGCGTAGTCGTTTACGGTGGCTGATGCAACGATGGGGTAACCGTCTGCGCTCAGGTACTTCGCGTAGAATTCCGGCAGTTTCATTTCTGCCGGCGGAGCGGAAACCGTGTCCTGGGCAAGAAGTCCCGCGGTCAGACGTGTGACCAGGGACGCGATGGTAATGAAACGCGCAACAGAGCATACAGACATGGGGCAGGTCCTTCCGAAGGATCAATCGGGAAGAAGCTGGTCGCCGGGAACTGACGCCGTGTGGCGCTGTTCAGTCCATGAAAATTCGGTGCCAGTCGCGATACATACAATCCAGCAGGTCGCGTCCTTCCTCTGTCGCACTGTAGCGAACGAATCCCTCGCCGACTTCCGATTCAGTGCTGACAATACGGACATTGTCTTCTTCGCTGTACATCCACGCTTCTTCCTGCAGAGCCGCAAAAACTCGATGCAGATCCGGAAGATCGTCGGTGAGAAAAACTTCACCATCGAGGAACAGCTGGTACCCGTATTCTTCCAGCTTGGACCACGGCAGGTCTTCGGAGCTTCCCCGGTAGTAAGGCTGCAGCACGGACTGTGTGTCCGGCTTCATATTGGGATTGTGCAGCATGTCGATCGCATTCCACGGGCAGATCGTCAGCTGATAGAACTCGCTGCTGTCATTGGGAGAGCGGTAGCACATTTGGCAACCGATGCAGCGGCTGGTGTCGATCTGGTGGTAGCTTTCCGAAGGGATCGGGCTGACCACCTCGTAGATGCAGTCCACCGGACAGACCGTTGCACAGGAATTGCAAGATGTGCAATTGTCCTTGTTGATCACATTGATGTAGCGAGTTTCCTTTTTCCGGTCGGATTTGCGGGACCGAAAATAATCTGTCATGGAAATCGTCATCGAATGACCCTTTGCTGTTTCTGCACTGGCGTCTGCTGAAGCAGCAGACCCATTTGGAACCTGCAGTCGCCCGGATTCAGGCACACTGCGCGGAATTGCAGCAGGAAGCCCGGGAAAACACCGTTAAGATGCTACCCCCGAGAAGAAGCTACAGCAGTCCTGATCGGCGAAATTGATGTTTCGCGACGACAATTTCCTGCCTCTGGGAAGGGTGTTTCGGGGAAATCGGGCAAGTTCTGGTGCCCATTCCTGCAACACCGTTTTTAGAGGAATTTCCGAGCATTCAGACGATGAACGGCAGTGGCTGTCCGCGGCTGGCGGGACGGGTGAATCCGTCGGGGCTGAGTCGTGAATCGGGGCGGATCCCCAGTGCGGCAAGAATCGTAGCGCCGAAGTCTTCCGGGCTGACTGGCGCCTCGCGGACCCACGCAGCCGTTTCGTCGGATTCGCCATAGACAAGTCCGCCGGGAACACCCGCACCGGCCAGCATTCCGGAGTAGCAATTTGGCCAGTGGTCGCGGCCGATCGCGGAGGCTCCGCGACTGATTCGCGGAGTGCGTCCGAATTCTCCCACGAAGACAACGAGTGTGTTTTCGAGCAGACCACGCTGTTCGAGGTCCAGAATCAGCGCGGCCACTGAGGCGTCGGCCCGGGGAAGAGCCCATCCCAGTCCATTCCAGCCATTGTCAAAAATCCCAATCCCCGCGTTGCCGTGCATGTCCCAGGTTTCGACGCTGACAAATTTGTCATTGGGGGCGAGCCCCATCCACGCCACCACATTCACCAGCCGCACTCCTGCTTCGATCAGCCGTCGGGCCAGCAGCAGATTTCTTCCAAACGGATGCCGGCCGTAAAGTTCGTGCATCGCATCCGGTTCCTGATCCACATCAAAAGCACGGCGTGCTTCACCGCTGCGGACCAGGTCGACAGCTCGCATCTGGAGACTGGTGAGTCGGTCGGTCTGATCAGTCTGCAGTGTACCCGGAGGCTGAATCTGTCGCAGCAGTTGAGATCGCGACTGCAGGCGTTGGAGCGAGATTTCCGGAGGTGCTGAGAACGCGCCAAGACCGGCGTTCTTATCAAGACTG
>JAFMMM010000454.1 GCA_017859815.1 Planctomycetota bacterium
AATCGCCGAAGGCACAAACCGGCTCTCAGCCGGACGAAGGCACAAGCCGCCGATCCGGCGGACGAAGGCACCTGCCGGCTTTCAGCCGGCGGGCCGATCAGGCGGGAAGGCGGCATTTAGCCGCGTTTTCGCAGCAGACGCTCGGTCGCCAGTGCGTGAGCCTCTCGCACGAACTGCTGCAACAACTCCACGTTGTCACCTTCCGGGTTCAAGACGCACAGAAAATGCTGCGCTGCATAATCCGGGTGAGGCAGAAACTGATTCAAGACCGTGTAGTCTCTTTCGGACGCGCTTGACGCAGTGTTGCTGTCAGCCGGTTTGGGAAACATCGCCTCAAACGTCTCACGGCGAACACCCACATTGATGCGAAAAACGCCCTCGCGGTGAAGCTGAGAACTCTGGTCGTATTCGTTGTCAGAATCCGCCAGCGTCGCAAATGGACGGTGGTGATCATCCCCCACGAAAAAGAACTGGTATCCCCAGGCTTCAGATTCCTGCACCTGCGGCAAGGTTCGAATCCACTCCACAATCTGCTGTTGATCCATACAACACCACGCTAAAAAAACAGAACACGGTGACGGCAGCCCAGGACGGCAACCAAGCCAACTCGACGTCACGCGAAACCAGTTGATGGCAACTCAGCGTCACGCCGATTCCATCTTTCCCCGCAAGGAATCTTACCCCGAAATGAATTTTTCCCCGCGAGACATCTGACCGTGACGGAGGCTCATCGCACCTGGGCAACTGCAGGGCCGCGAGCGACGGGGGCCAGCCGCGTCAACATTTGGCCGTCTTCCGCTTCTTCCCCACGGTCCCGCGCTTGACCACCTTGTTGATGTAATCCGGTGCGAACGGAACTTTACAGGACGTATCGCCCACATCCACATCCACGACGCCAATTCGCTTGCCGGCGGCAATCGCCGCCTTACTCAGGGATGTGACATAGGTCCCCAGCGAAATTACAAACCCATTCATGGCGTAACGAACACGATTCGGCGCGTCATGAATCTCCCGCTCCACACGCTGCAATAACGCCTTCAATGCCGCCAGATCAAGGTCTTCATCGGCCTTGATCGCCACAAGACTGCTAAGCGTTGACCAGCCAATGACGGCGATGTGCGGTTGCCTGGCTTCGATCCACTTCAGTCCCATTTCCCAGCCGTACCGGCTTTCAGAAGCCACCCACGGCACGGTATACCCACACAGTGACCCACAACTGCCCTGCTTTGCCCACCGCTGCAGGTCCCGCTTTGTCATGCGGCTGTCGTCTGCGATCAGCCCGGCCAGATACCGGGCGTCGTAAATTCCGGTCTCATACAGATCAAGTGCCAGCTGGTAATCCACTTTGATCCGCTTCCGAATCTTCTGCAAATCGGCCACCTTGACGCCCAAAACCGGTTCGGACACACCGTGCCGCAACAGGGTTTTTCGAGTCGCCTCGCTGCCGAGGGTTTCCAGTTCAGCCACAATCTCCGCAGCATTCATGATCACGTTGTCCTTACCGAACACCCGGACGTCCGTCCGCAAGATACCAACTGCTCCACGCCAGGGCCGCACGATTCTGAACGACTGCCCAACATACGACCGTGATCGCTGCGATCCGGCTTACGTCAGGATGTCGTGCACGACCTTCCCGTGCACATCCGTCAAACGATAATCACGGCCCTGAAAACGATAGGTCAGCTGCTCATGATTGATGCCCAGACAGTGCAGCATCGTGGCGTGGAAATCGTGCACGTGAACCGGGTTCTCGGCGATGTTGTAACAAAAATCGTCGGTCTGCCCGTAGCTGATCCCCGGCTTCACACCGCCACCGGCCATCCAGATGGAAAAACATCGCGGATGGTGATCGCGGCCGAAATTCGCCGGATTGCCCTGGGAATACACTGTGCGCCCAAATTCGCCAGCCCACACAACCAGCGTCTCATCCAGCAAGTCTCGCTGTTTCAAATCCGCAATCAGCGCCGCAGATCCCTGATCCGTTTCTTTCGCAATCGTCGGCAGATATGTCTGCACATTGCTGTGATGATCCCAGCCGCGATGGAACACCTGAATGAATCGGACACCGCGTTCCGCCAAGCGACGGGCCATGAGACAGTTGGCCGCGTGTGTCCCAGGCTCGCGGGCGTCTTCCCCGTACAACTCAAACGTACTGGCCGGTTCATCAGACGTGTCCGCCAGTTCGGGAACGGATGTCTGCATCCGATAGGCCATCTCGTACTGAGCAATTCTCGACTGAATCTCCGGATCACCAATCTCGTCCGCCCGCAGTTGGTTCAGGGTGGCCAGACGGTCCAGCATCGCGCGCCGCGATGCCGCGTCACCGGCGGTGGGATCATTCAGATACAGCACCGGGTCTCCCTGACTGCGAAACTTCACGCCCTGAAACCGCGAGGGCAGAAAGCCACTGCCCCACAGACGGTCGTACAGCGGCTGTGCCTGGTGAAACGTGTTCTTGCTCAACAACACGACGAAGGAGGGCAGGTTCTGAGTCTCACTGCCCAGCCCATAACTGAGCCAGGCCCCAATACTCGGACGCCCCGGCTGCTGGTGCCCGGACTGGAAAAACGTAATCGCCGGATCGTGGTTGATGGCCTCCGTATGCATCGATTTCACCACACACAGATCATCAGCCACGCCGGAAAGATGCGGCAGCAGCTCACTCATCCACGTTCCCGATTCCCCGTGTTGCTGAAACTTCCACGGTGATTTCACGATCGGAAACTGCTTTTGCCCGGCGGTCATTCCCGTCAGCCGCTGTCCCTGTCGCACACTGTCCGGAAGATCCGTCATGTGCAGTTTTTCCAGTGACGGCTTGTAGTCCAGCAGGTCAACCTGCGAAGGCGCTCCGGACTGCAACAAATAAATCACACGTTTGGCTTTCGGAGCAAAGTGTGGCAGACCGGCCAACCCATGAGCCCCCTCACCCGCCTGCCCACCGCTGGCACGTCCGTTCAACAGCGAGGCCAAAGCGGCCACGCCGATTCCCTGTGCGCCACTGCCGAAAAAATGCCGTCGCGTCTGCAGCATCGCTGCGTTGTTGATCTGATCGCTCATGTTCATAACTCACCACCTGACGGCTCTCCACCCCGGCGCAAAACGCACCAGGGCACAGTTCAGCCACGAGTAATTGCTTCGTTCAAATTGAACAGCAGCCGTGCCACCCCGGTCATCGCGGCCAACTGCGCGGCGTCCAGATCCTCCGGAATTGCCGACTCGCCCACACCCAGTACCGCTGCAACCGATTTCGGATCCTGTTCCGCCCGCTGCAGTCCCGCGTGGTATTCCGCCGTTAACACCTGCAATTCCTCTGCGCTGGGTGCCCGTGCGGTGACCAGTCGAAACCCATAGCGGATTTGCCGGTCTGGCTGCGTTCCACCTTCCCGCAGCATCCGCGCGGCAAGCCCGCGAGATGCTTCCACGAATTGCGGTGCATTCAACATCAACAAGGCCTGAAGAGGCGTATTCGTCCGTGATCTTCTGACCGTACAGAACTCTCGTTCGGGGGCGTCCAGAGTCTTCAACATCGGCGATGGAACGGTGCGTTTCCAGAACGTGTACAAACTGCGTCGGTACAGATCGTCGCCGGTGCCCTGAGGATACGCTTTGGAATACCCCGGACGGTTGTTCAGCTCCATCCATAAACCGGCGGGCTGATACGGGTACACACTCGGGCCGCCCAACTGGTTCTTCAGCAGTCCACTGATCGCCAACGCTGCGTCGCGGACCTCTTCACCGTCCAGTCGCATGCGCGGCCCGCGAGCCAGCAGGCGATTCTCTGGATCCCGGCGATAAGCTTCCGCCCCAACATGAGAGGTCTGCCGGTAGGTGGCGGATGTCACAATCAGACGATGCATCTGTTTCACGTCCCAGCCGATCCGAACAAACTCGCC
>JAFMMM010000090.1 GCA_017859815.1 Planctomycetota bacterium
CGCATCAACACCCCCCAGAACACACGCTCGTACGTCGTGAAGCTGTCAGGATTTAACATTTGCGCAGTAACCAGCAGTGACTTCCCGTCCTGCGTAAGTGCAAGTCCCCGGATATTGTGGCCGTTAATCCGGAAGGGCCGCCCCGCTGCACCGGTCTCTGTCGCGACAACAATCAACTGGCCTCCGAAGCTATCTGCAACCACCAGTTGACGATCGCCAACAAACAGGGCCCGGCGGGGCGCAAATGACAGAGGTACACGGTGCAGTTCCCGCAGTTCCCCACCATCATCAATGCGAAACAACGTGACACAACGGGCCCACAGCGAAGTGACCGCGGCCAGTGTCCCGTCAGCGCTGACTGCCAGATCAACCGGAGTATGCGGCACGTCGTGCGTCTGGCGTATTGCGAGGCTATTCGCCGCTGAGTCGCAGGTCAGGGAGAGTAACTGGTGCGTCCCAGAATCCACCAGCAGCAGAGAACTGCCGGCTGACTTGATGGCGACGGGTTCTTTGCCCACCGCAAACTCGGCAAGAATCTTCCCCAGTGAAGGGTCGAGCATGGAAACCGAACCGCTGCCGGAATTCGCGGTGAAAAGATGATCTCCGTGCAGGCATAAATCCACGGGCCGTCGAACAGCAGGCTCGGCCGGCGATAACGGGGTCAGACTGACCGATTCTGCCATCACACCTGACAGCGGTGAAAGACTCAGAAAACTGACGATCTGCAGCCATCGGCCGACGGTTGATAATCTGAGCATGTCAACTTTTCCCTTCCGAAACGGAGCACCGGACGCGGTCTATAGCGATGATATCTTCTTTTGCAGGCAATTCGGAATGCTGTTCCCCGGATTCGACCGATGAAATCTGCCAGACGCTGCCCGGAAGCTATGCTACAGGGGTTGTCGACCTGCAAAAGGGCCCGGAGAGAAGCCACAGCCTCAAAATCGACCGCAGGAATTCTGGAGAACCATTGATGTCGTTAAGCACCGTATTGCAACAAAACCTGAACGAGATTCTGAACGCGATTCGACAGGCTCAGGAACGTTCTCCCAATGCTGCCGAGCGAGTGCGTCTGGTTGCAGTCACCAAGTATGCTCATCCGGACTGGGTCAGGGCGTTGAGTGATCTTCATCCTGTCTTTGGGGAAAATCGTCCTCAGCAACTGGCGGAGCGTGCTGAATTGCTGCCTGGCCAGGAGTGGCACATGATCGGTCGGCTGCAGCGGAACAAGGCGCGCGCGGCCGTAAAACACGCCTCACTGATCCATTCGATTGACTCTCTGAGACTGTTGCAGGCGATCAGTAATGCCAGTGAGAGCGAAGGCAAAGCCGCATCAGTTCTGCTGCAGCTCAACCTGTCACGTGAAGAAGCGAAGTCGGGATTTTCGCCCGAAGAAATCCGATCACTTTGGTCTGAGCTGACAGCCAGCGCGGCAAATCTGAAGATTTGCGGTCTGATGACAATGGCCGCAGCCACTGAAGATCCGGAGGACGCCCGCCCGACATTCCGCGAACTGCGTGAAATCCGTGATGAACTCAACCTTCGCGACGAGACCACAGCAGCGGGCATTGACCTTTCCGAATTATCAATGGGGATGAGCGGCGACTTCATTCCCGCGGTGGAAGAGGGTGCGACGCTGGTGCGTGTCGGAAGCAGGTTGTTCGCCGGACTGCCAACGCCGTGAACTTCGGCAGTTTTTGCTGGTTCCGGGTTTTGCAGACTCAAATTCCCGGGCACTGCCGGAACGGAGATGACAGAGATTTCCAAAAATGCCGATTCTAGCACGAGGGGAGCTTTGCTGTTCTGCGGGGAAGTCTAAACAGCATCTGAGCAACGCCACGCTCCATGCAGAAACAGAACGACACACCAGGGCATCGTGGAAATGGACATCATCAGGACATTCGTGTGCAGTTGCGCCGTTTTCGTCAGCACAGTCGCTGGCGGCACGCTTCAGGGTACAGAGCCGATCAATACCGGCAGGAAATCCTCTGGAGTTTTCACCGAGTCAGCACCGTCATGGCTGCAAGCTGTCAGTACTCGTCCCGGCAGCAGCAACCGTGGAACAACCATCCTCGGCACCGTTGAAGATTCTCCGGACCAGGCGTCGGAGTGGGATTTCCGACCGCTGGACCTCGGTTTGTCAGGCCACACAGCGGCATCCGGATGCGGAGATGACACCTGTCTTGTTCCACCACTGCAAAAATTCCGCAAGGGTTGCCTGCAGGGCGTGAATCTTGTGGGTGGTTATCTGCATGACAGCGGAGATGACAGCATCGCAGTGACCTCCATCGACCTCTCCACAACTCTGGCTTTTCCCCTGGGCAGCTTTGAGAATCTGTTGCTGGTTACCCCGTTCTTTCGAGCCGACTATCTTGATGCCACAGCAGGTCTTGATCTTCCTGCGGAATTGTTCGAAACGGGAGCCCGATTCTTCTGGAAAAAGAAACTGAGAGATCGACTCGGAATACTCACCATCGTCACTCCTGCGGTCCGCACGGATTTTCGCAACTCTGAAGACGCTTTACGAATCTTTGGACTGGGACTGCTGACCTGGCAGTGGAAGCCGGACACGCTGACCCTGTCCGGTGGTCTCGTTCACACGGGCCGCGGTGACTACCCCATCCTGCCCGCCGTTGGACTGCTGTGGACGCCCAACCATGACTGGAAAGTTGACCTGCAGTTCCCGGCGCCGAAGATTTCACATCGCCTGACACGCAACGGCGACTGCTCCGAAACGTGGGGATACGTTTCCGGTGTGTTTGGCGGCAACACGTGGTCGGTTCGCACGGCAACACGCGGTGACGCTGAACTCACTCTCCGCGACTATCGACTTATGCTCGGGCTGGAACACGTTCAGACAGAGAATCGCAGCGTCTTTGCGGAATTTGGTCTGGTGTTTGGGCGGAGCATCGAATTTGACGATGTGGAAGTTGCTGCCGATCTGAGCAGTACCTGGACCGTACGCTGCGGAATCTGCTTCTAAGACGACCGCAACCGTTCAGGTCACAGATCTATACCGAATCAGTGTCCGGATGCAGCAACTCATCGGAACGATGCAGGATCTTCGTCGAAGCACGGGGGTCAGGTTGGTGGAAACCAGTATCGGCCCCAACCTGCACCACCTCTTCAACATCCATTTCCAGATCATCACGCGGCCCGATGATCATCGTCACTGCTTCGCTGCTCCTGCGACTGGAAGTTGCAATCGTGGCCACCATCAGCACAAACAGCCCCAGCCCCACCGGTAAAATTGTTGAAAGTTCCAGACGACGCCGGTAGTAAATGGCCAGGTTGGCGAACAACCCCGGACGCTGACGAATCCGCCGCATTTCTCGACCTGCTCCCTGTTCATTCAGAAAAGCAGCAGATGCCTCGGTAAGTTCCGCCACAGCACTCTTGCTTGTCGAGATGTAGTTGCTGGCGTCGGCAGAGCCACTGACAACATAGTCGCGATAACCCCGCCGCAGATCCTCTCCCAGCTCCGCAAGTTGAGCTTCGGCCGTCAGCGAAACCTCAACCCCCCGGACTGATGGAACTTCCCGATAGGATGAAACGATCGACAGTGATTGCCGCAGGTCGCAATCCGCAACAAACGGCAGTGATATTCCAACCTTTAAGGCGAACGGCGATTGAGCAGCTCTGGTAGCCAGCCATCGCAGTCTCAGTCTTGTTTCGGCTTCGCTGATTTGCAGAATCAGATGGCGTCGATCTGAACTCTCCCACCGAATTCCCGAGTCCGTTGGCAAATCAAGCACCACGGTGTCTTCCGGGATTGTGATTCGACAGCGAGCTGGCCAGCGGCGACTGAAGATACGAAATTCAGTCATGGCTGCAGGAGAGTCATCTTCTCGCACCAGGACTGATGTCATGGAGACGGCGTAGAGATTGGACGCTGTTCCCGCTTCGGGCTCAGCTTCAAACGCGGGCAGACGAGGAAGGTTTCCCGACTCGGTCAGCTTGGCTCGAGCCCCAGTCACAACTTCACGTACGAAGATTCCCGACGAGAGCAGGCCCAGCATTTCGGCAGCGTCAACGGCCCACTGCCGTTCTTCCACTGACAACGGAATTAATGGAGGTGGTGTCTGAGAGGAACTGCTGCCGGTAATCCAGTGCTCCCAGCTTTGCCACTTCAGGTCCTTATTCCACTGAGGCCATTCAAGGCCGCTGGATTGTGGTTCGGATTCAGCTGCGGAAATCGGAACTGACCAGACCACCATGAATTCGCTCTTCAGGAACAATCCTCCCAACGCCTCGTCGTTCGGAGAAAAGCGATCTATCTCACGGGACAATTCGAACCGTTGACCGTCCGCCAGCACGACAGGCAGCTGCAGAAAATCGCATTCGGGGCTGAACGCCAGAATGAATCGCCCCAGTTGTGTCGACCAGCGGGAGACCTGACAAATGACGACAATTTGATCGGGCAGGGCAATCGTAACCAAACGACCTGTGGCATCCACAGGATTCACTCTCCGCAGCCTGATCGGGGCCTGTTCATCCGGGATTTGCAGTCGTACTTCCTGTCCGGCCGGAATCAACTTTCCGGACTCCACAGAGGGATCCGCAATACTCTCGGCCACGTCATCGAGGACCAGGCCAAGACCGCTGTTGTCCTGCAACACCAGGATGGATTCCAGCACACTGGAATTCGCCAGCACCGGGCTGAACAATTCAATCGACGTATCCTCTGGTGTCAGCAATCGCTCCCCCGCAATGGTGATTGAGTGTGCTTCGGTGGTTCCTTCCCGCAACTGAACAATCAGGTCGTTCCCTCGACGATACCATCCGGAAAGCCGATTCGCCTCTCCGGCCATCACACGGACAGTTCGCACACGAACAGCATCTGTCACCCGAATTTGATGCCGGAACACTGGCAACAGAGATGCCTCAACATCGAAGCTGTATTGCCAGTTCAGCAATTGTTCGCCAGTGTCATATCTCTGCTCAATCGATACAGTGTGCCGACTTTTTCGCTCAGCTGAACGCAACGCAAACGGCTCCGTGGCTGCGACACGCAGCAAAGTGTCCGAGCGCCGAATCCACCTCCCCCAATCCTCAGCAAGCTCACTAAATTGCACCTGTTCAGCCGCATTTCGGTCGGGTAGAAACGCTGTCGACACGGAGTCTGCTCGCCACGCAACCAGCACATTCGATGAAGGGCTGACACCATCCACGTTCTGCAATTGTTCGACAGGGATGATCTGCTCCTGCAGGGTCGTGGGGGTTCGCGAACGAAGTTGTAACAGCAGGACGAAATCCGACGAGATTCCGGACGGCAGCGTGATCACAGCATCGGAATCATTGACCTGCCAGAGCACTTCCGCCGAATTGTCTCCCCCAACAATCGCACCGCCTGTTAGTTGATAGTCAGCGGGAATTCTGTACCGCAGGTCGCCCTTCAGTGGATTCCACTCGGAGACGTGAAAATAGCAGGAAAGATGCTGAAGCCCGGTCGAGTTCTCACAAACTGCGAGCAAAGAGACACTGGCTTCCGACTCAATGGAATTGTCCGCATACAACAAGCTCACCTCAGCACTGTCATCGTCTGCCAGGGTATTCAGAGGCACCGTGTTCTTCAGGTCGCCCCATGGCACCGTCGCGTCCGCAAGCTGTATTCGGGCAGATTTGAAAAAGTCATCAGAACTCTTCAGTGACATTTCGAATTGTGGGCAGGGCAGGGCGGGCAACGAAAACTTCAGCCCGGATTGCAATCGGGAAATTCGAGGACGCAGACGGCACTCCACCTCGTGCGTCGTAAATGCGGCAACGTCATCGGCAGCTGTTTCCACAGCGACCGAGGATTCCGGGGATAGTCGTTGACCGGAAACACTTACCGATGAGGGAATGGGGATGAGCAGCCTCTCGTCACTCGCCGGATCAGGAAATACAAACTGCCCGTCGACTCGACAGTCCACGAGTTTCGACTGACCGATCGGCAATGGCAGTATCGACTGCTGTTTCCCGCTTTGTGATGAGACGGAAATCTTCAGCAGCAATTCCACAGAGTCAGCGCTGTCACTGCGTATCTCGACCAGACAACCGGTGACCAGTGTCTGTTGATTAACAGCCGTATTCCGCATCACCTGACGACGCAGCTGTTCAAGCTCATCCTGCGGCAGATAAACCAGCCCGGAATCTTCGAGGAATCCAGCCGCCGTCAATGCAGGGCGGTCGACAGTATCCGCAGACTGCTGGCCGGAGGCTGTGGAGCACGCTGAACATTGCAGGGCGGCCAGCAGCAGCCACTGAAACAATCCACGCCGAAGTGTCCATAATCGGAATTGCTGAGCAATACCGCTGACACTGATCAACAGCAGTAACCCGGCACCAGTTCCCCAGAAGATCCCCTGAAATCCAACTGAGACGAGCGAGGGCAGAGACAGGACTGACGACATCGACAGCACCAGAACGAAGAACGCAACAAAGCGAGGTCGTCTCAATACATACTTTTGCAGTGCCAGACATAACCCAAGACTGAAGAGAATACTTCCCGCGAGTACTGCAGATCGACGGCGTTTTTCAGTCAGTTCCAGAACCATCGTGGCTTTTCCGGAGTCTGCAGAGACGAGAGTTTGCATTGTCCAGCCCTGAGCCTCTGACAGTTCCCACTCGACGTGAAACCCACGAATTTCCGCCAGGTCGACAAATCGAGAAGAGTTTCCTGCATCTCCGACCGCAGCAAGCTGCTGCCCCCTCGTCAGCCCCCCTTCCCGGAAGCGGAATCGCGACGCAGGTATGCGTGCATCGAGATCAGGCGAAATCAGCAAATGATGGACAGTCATCACATGCATCGCCCCCTCAACGGAGGGCGAAGCCAGACGAACGCGGCCATCGATTGTTTCCAGCGCGAGCACGGGCTGCTCCCAGACCAGAACGACGCGGCACCGTTCTGCCGCCGGCGGCAGAGGAATCAACAACTTCTTGTCCGTCAGTGTCGTGTGAACTCGTCTGCCATCCACAAGAACGGAGGGAATCACCCCATCGACGACACCGATCGTCAGGTTCTCGCGAACACTGCGTCCCGACAGATCGGCGACCGCCATGATGCGGTGATGAATATCTGAACCGCGAATCCTCAGCAGGTGATACAGATGCATGTCCAGAGAACGCTCCTGCCCCGCATCTGCCTCAGTCTGAACCCGCAGCCGGATTGGACGCGGCACGCCGGTGATATTCCAGTGCCTGATGGAAGTGCCGGCTTCCTGCGACAATTCCAAAGCAGGCTCCTGCAACAACAATCGCTCACTGTCCGCCACAGACATCTCAAGTCGAATCTCGGCTCCCTGATCTGCCTCAGGAAAAGGAACAACAGCCACTGCACTGTCATTCAACGAGGTCGTGAGCTTGGCAGTGACCACGAAACCGGAATTCTCGGCGTCGGCCGGCAACGGAATGCTGATGCGTTGCATGTCATCCGTCAGCAGACTCGGCTGATCCTCGCGGGGTGTGACCTGACGGCTGTTCACGAACCACTTCATTTGCGGCAGAAATCTGCCCGGCAGGACGAATGGCAGGCGATTTCCTGTGAAGTCTTCAGGCAGCTCACAGCGCGTCTCCTGAACCAGAACCTCACCCTCAATTCGCAGCCGCTGCCGCAACTGCAACGGACTGACGTCTGCCACAAGCTTTCTGGGAAGGACCGCATACTCATCATTTTTTGGTTTGAGAATCTGCGACCCGTTCGGAATCTTCGCTGCGGGAAACCAGCCTGCCAGTCCGGACAGTTCCTGTTCAGAAATTCGCTGTTCGGGACGAGCGGCCTGCCGCTGCATACCAACCGTCTCCGGCACGATCAAAAAACTGTCTCTTCGTTCGATATCCGGAGATTGCAACAGCGGCATCTGCAGCTGCGTACTGCCGCTGCCCTGAGTATTCTGTATCAGCATCTCAATCACACGGGACGAGTCCGGTGCCAGAGTCTCCGGCAGGTGCAGCGTCAGACGCTGCTGCTGATCATCAGTGGAGGATTCCGCAACTTCGTAGTACAGAACCCGCTGGTCGGATGCATACCGCGCGGAAATCAGTTGCCATCCGGTTCGCAGCGGCCACCAAACCTCAATAACCGATGCCTCTTGACAGCTGACGTTGACGAAGCAACGTACTGCCGCCAGTCGACTGGAAGGTTCTACAACGGTCACAACGGAGTCGGACAGCCGGGCCTGCTTGCGAGAAATGCGGACCCGCGCGGAAGCGTCGTTACCAAACCGCAGCAATTCGAATTTGCGAAACTGGTCCTGGGTCGTCACCACATCCCGCTCCAGAACGCCTTTCAATTCCCACTCGTCCACGTCCGTTCCCGGAGGAAAGGAGACCGTGATCGCGCCGTTGGGAGATAACAACGGGCCTTGTATCGGATGATCACCCACAAGTTCCCAGTGATCCGGGGTCAGAACGGGCAGCGACCAGACCTCTTCTTCCGAGATCACTGAAATGCCGCGAATCTCAAGTTGTCCCCCCGCGACACCACTCGGCAATCGAACACGAAGTGTCTGAAAGGGCACGCCCGGGATGATTTCCCAGTCAGCAGCCCCGCCCGAATTCAGTTGCACCTGGGAAATCCGTGTCCCGGCTGTGAGCTTCATTGACACCCGCAGGTCATTTCCGATCTCCACGGGCAGACCCAGAATCCAGCGTGAGCTCAGGATATTGTCCAGCAGTGTGTGCCCGGCCGTAGCGGACGTCAGTGAGATGGGATCCTGAGTTGTCAGTCGACGCAAACGGCGACAACTGAATGCCAGCCGATCGGGTGACGATGGAAGCAACGTCCACAGCAGTCCGTCAGCGGTCTGCTCCGGTTCCATCACCAGGCTGCCGCTCCCGGTCACAAGCACATCGGTTGGTGTCGTCAGCCTCAGCGAAGACTGAGTCGCCCGGGGAAGATTCAGTCGAAAAGCCGTTGTCTCCCCTGTGACCAGACCATCTGCAGTCCAACTGCCAGTCAGATTGCCGGACAAAGATCGTCGGAGCACGTACAGATTCCGCTCCAGATCAGAACCGAGCGGAGTTTCTCCGGTCACATCAAAAATACGCAGTTGCTGCAGGTCCGTCCTCCCGAGTGCCAAAGGCAATTCCGCAACCGATGACTGGTCGGGATAAAGCTGCAGCTCAGCAGTGCCGTTCAACAGTTGACTGTCGTTCAGTTCCGCGGAGTAGCGGGCCATCCGAATTCCCGGACGAACGCGGACGCTCTCCTCACCTGACGCCAGCCCTCGCAGTCGACGCAATTCTTCGACTTCGATGACTTCCCAGTCGCCACTCTGCATCAGTTCAGCGAGATCCTGAGCCGCCGTCTGACGAGTTTCAGCTCGGGATGGGGAGGTATTGTCCGATGCAGTGGACGCAGTTTCATCAGCCTGACACCGCGGTGTCAGGACAGTGAGGCATACGGCAACCAGCACAGACAAACGCATTTCAGCGAGACACCTCTGCAGAAAGATCAGATTCGGCAGCGGACGCGCCTCTGCGAAGATCGTTGTTGAACACACCTTCGAATTCAGGGAACCCAAAAATTGAAGGCAACTCTCCTCTTGCCTGTCGTGACCGGAATCGAAAACGTCGCATTCCGAACTGCCGTTGCAGCGAGACTGCCACCAGGCCGGGAAGGATCCCCAACAGAACCCATGGAACAATCGGCTCTGCCCATGCCGGTTGAAGTACCCAAATGGCCAGACAGCCTGCAGGAGTCAACAGGACCGGAACGAGCAAGGGCAGCCGAGAAAATGTAATCAGGACCATAAACATCAACACACACAACAGCGATGCTCCGAGCAGCATTGATTCACGCGGAATCAGCAACAGTCGAGGATCTTCATTTGTCCCCGCCGCAAAGAACAGCTGGGGAGTGCCTGCAGTGCTCAGCCAGGAAGCAGCGGCTTCCCTCGCCTGTCCCTGCACCGTTGCCGAGAAGGGAGACACGACAGCACTCAGATATCGCTGTCGCTGCACGACCGCGGATTCGCCTCCCGGCAGCAGACTCATCAGACCTCCGGAAACCAGGTCAAAATTGGGATCCGGCATGACAGCACTGAAATTTCCTTCGGCTCCAATGCTCCAGATGAGCGGCGCGGCCGGAAAACGGCCGGCGAAATGAGGACGCAGCAGTGTTTCCTGGCGGTAAAGACGTCCGGCGGCCGTGGAATTCTGCCGACAGGCAACCTGCAGCACGGGCGGTTCTTCAGCCAGCTCCATGGCCCCGGTAAAAATTCGCCAGATGGTGGTACCAGTGAGTTGTTCCGCAGTGGTGCTCAATAGCCGCTTACCACGTGATCGTTCGGTCAACAGGGCCCCCCCCCAACGGATTGACTCAAGGTCCAGTGCAGCGGGAACCTCAATTGTGACCTGCGCCGGTGTCTGATCGTAGATGGCGGTTTGAGTCGTTCGATAAAAGCCCCCCGGAGTTTCTGTTGCCAGCAGGAGCAGTACCGGACCCGCGGGATTCTCTTCACCGTAACCCGGGATTCGATCCAGCTTCAGCGTCAGTTCATTGCGCCCCAACGCCCCACTGTCACCAACCGCAGCAGTCTCCTCCGCCAGATATCTCCATGCAGCGTCAAACCTTGAGGAGTAAACAGGCATCCAGTTCTTCATTGAGCGTGCCACTCGCAGCCCACTCCACGCCGAGGTGCCCGCCTCGATGACTCCAATTGTGCAGTCAGTGGGCTGAATCAGCGGTATTTCGATTGCCTCGACCATGTCGCGATCAGCTTCCGGGGGCAGTGGCCACAACCAGTCGGCTTCGATTTCCAGTCTGCCACGACGCGCGATGGGCAGGCGAAATGTCGACTTTCCTGAGGGGCCAATTCGTTGCCGCAGGGTTTCCGCAGAACCAGCCAGTTTGACCACCGGACGTATGCCATCCGGAACCATCAGGGAAACTTCCGACAGATCCCGGTAGTCGATGTCGAACTGGATGAACTGCTTAATCCGCAGGCCCTGATCATCAGACTGAAGCCTGACCTGAGTGCTGGCCCGAACCTCGGGCTGCTGCTCCTCCAGGCCAATTTCCACAGGGATGGTGGAATTGCTCAGCAGCAATCCTCCTGGCAACAGTCC
Source organism: Planctomycetota bacterium (assembly GCA_017859815.1). Classification (GTDB taxonomy): domain Bacteria; phylum Planctomycetota; class Planctomycetia; order Planctomycetales; family Planctomycetaceae; genus SXXK01. The sequence goes on from JAFMMM010000090.1 coordinate 11,050, forward strand.
AACCTGACCTTCAGACATCGTATCCAACAACGTCTCGTCCTGCTGTTCAGAAACAGAAACCGCCAGCAATGGTTCTGCGTTCACCGTGTTGGTCACTTTGATCCGATAATCGTCGGATGCAGCCAGCCGGAAAAGAACTGGCAGATCCCGGTTGCGTTCATCCTGTGGACAGGACAACTGAACGGGCCCGGCTCTGAAGGACTCCAGACTCGCACTTGCTTCAAAGACGACATCGAAGTCCCCGGACTGACGTTCGGCAAATTCGAGGGTCAACAGGTCGGGAGATTCCTCCTGTGACCGGATCGAAATCCGCTCCGGACGACGATCTTTTCGATACAACTGTGCTCGCCCCGGCAGCTGCGTCCACTGCTGCGACGAGCTTTCCGCCCAGAACAATGGTAATTTCAGCAGTGAACCTCGCAGCACATTCACTCGAAAGCGTGCCTGCAGAATCACCGACTGCTGCTCCGGTCGAATCGCAATCTCCGTCTCCACGAAATACTGGGATTCGGTTTCCTCGACGCGCAAGGTGATGAGTGATTCCGGAGACCTCAACCGGAACCCTGTCGACGCGACACTCGGGTCGCTGTCCAGATCGACTCGCCTTCGCTGTGCCTCACTGATCTCCGTGGAAGCCACACTGCGTGGACTGTCCAATGCCACACGTCGCCGTTGCGCCTGGCGGATTTCCGTTTGCTGAACAAGCAGCCCGGAAGGAAACAGGATATCCAGGTCCCCCGTCTGCACATTGGCTCCGTCAATCACTGGAATTGTGACGGAAATATCACGAGGGAAACTTCCTTCCGCCAGATCCAGCTCAAACAGCAGACGCAGGGTTCCCTCCACAGGAACAGACAGGCTGATCAACGCCTCGGACGATAACTCTTCAGTGAGCAGTTCAGAGTCGCTCAGTACAGAGTCCCCGGTGCTGTTAATAGCATCCACTTTCCGCAGCTTGAATCCAGTCGGATAACGAACCTTGACATCCGTGATCGGAGAGCCGCTGATCTTCAGGATCTGCTCTCCGTTCATACTGGCCGGGATGGTCGTCAGATCAAGCAGTTGGGAATTCCGGACCTGAATCACCGGCTTCGAATCCACTCGCTGGGCCACCTCATTCCACGACAGCACAACACTTCTGGACAATCCCCAAAACTCAACTGACTCAACGCCCAGTTCGTTCCTGACCACGTGATCAAAACCATCAGCCGGTCGCCGAACAAACTCCACCGGGCGAGAAAACTCGAGCCGCGCGTGGGATGCCGTGGCCACCGGAAGGGAAAGATTGAGCTGCAAAGTCGCAGGGGAGATGAGCCTGGCTTTCCCCGCCAGCTTCATCTTGAGCATGTGCATTCCCGCCCCCTGCAGATGCCATGTCCGCACGTTCTGCTCTTCCGCTGTCAGCACAGCTTCCGCATTCGGCACCTCAGAGGAGTGCTCAAAATCCTGCAGAAATGTCTCACCCAGCTGCAGCGGGATGTCAACCCAGTTGTCGGCTGAGCGAACCTTCACCTGCATCGTCACCGTCAGATCAGCCACCTCGCCGGAAATCCGACCACTGAGGTCAAGACTGGAGATCAAATAATCGGGGACCTGTTTCAGACGCAGACTGCGTTTCAACAGATCGGTCACGGCATCGGTTCCGACCAGACTTGACAGCGGCACCAGTTCGCCCGTCTCAGTGCGGATCAGAACATCTGACTCGGTCGCATTGGCGGCCTGCCTCTCAACACTGCCAGATTCCGCTGTGGCATTCGCCCCGTCACCGTCCTGAGCGCGCAGCACCGCAGTGTGCAAAATCAAGACTGTCACGAAAACCACACAGCGCATCATCACCAGAGCTCCTCCAGAGCTGCCCCGGGACGAGGCTTCACACAAATACGCAGCGCGAGCAATACGTCTCGATCCCCGGTGGTACACAGCGTTCGGCATAATCCACGCCGAACTCCCTTCCACTATACTCTACGCAGAGCGCCTTGGCGGGAGAAGTTCTCAGTCCTGTCTCAGGGAAGCACTTTCACGATTTGCTGGCGAAGCGGATCTGAACTCGCGGCGAGCAGGCTGGGTTGGAAGATGTCGATCGTATCACCATTCAGATCTGTGACGACACCGCCCGCTTCGGTCACCAACAGAACTCCCGCTGCAATATCCCACGCATTGAGACTTGTGGACCAAAAGGCATCGGTCCTGCCGCAGGCCACCGCCGCCAGATTCAGCGCGGCGGAACCAGTGCGTTGCACAGTGCGAAAAACCCCCAAACCGGCGACAAAACGCTGAACCGCAGGATTGTCCGGCGTTGTTCCCGGCGGCAAACTGGCCATGCCAAACGCCGCATCAATCTGCGTCTCGCCGCTGGAAACGATTGGTTGACCGTTGAGAAAAGCCCCACCGCCGCGAATCGCCGTGAATGTCTCTGGTCGAGTTGGGTCGTAAATGACGCCAACCTCAATGCGCCCTCGCACCTGCAACGCGATGGACACGGCGTAGTAGGGAAAACCATGGACGTAATTGGCAGTTCCATCAAGGGGATCGATGATCCAGAAACTCTCATCGTCACCGCTGCGGCTGTCCAGATTCTCCTCTGCCAACACACTGATCTGCGGAAAACGATCTGCCAGGAATTCGACAATCGCGCGCTGCGACGACTCGTCTGCTTCGGTCACAAGATTGGCACGGCTTTTTTCGCGCACAGAGAATTTTCCGCGCCATTCCTGCAGAATCCCACCACCAATCTCAGCCGCCTGCACCGCTGCTGTCAACCATTCCTGCTGTTCTTCCGTCATTGCTTCCCGTTCCATTGAGTCCGATCCGGAGACGACCTTCAGGAGTGACCACAATGAACCAGTCCGGGAAGTCCGTCGAATGCTGCGCCCTTCTTACGCAATCCGTTGCAGAAACACGAGCCCTGTCCAGTCGTCACAACCGTTAATTTCCTGCAGATCTCACCATTCCGCCGTTTCACGACAGATTTCCCACACCGCCAACTGGAATCCAGCGGGCTGCCCACATGTGTCTGCCATAATTACTGATAAATAGGGTAATGCCTCCATCACCGCACCTGTTGCCTCTCAGCACACGCTGAAATCCGGCAATTTCATGCAGATACGCGAAATGATCTGCCGATTCCGCCGACACGATGCAAGAGAAGCGTCCCGGTTCCAGGCTGGTGGCTGTTCAAAGTTTACAGATTGTCTAGGCAGATGATTTTCAGGAACAACAAACAGAATCGTGTTCAGCAGCGACGGCGAGGAGCCGTGTTGACTATGGAACTGGTTCTGGTGTTGCCCATCTTTCTGCTCATCATCTGTGGATTGGTTGAGTTCATAATGATCTCTTCTGCCCAGTCCAGGATGGATCAGGCGGCCCACGCTGGCCTGCGGATGATGAGCGTTTCCGGTGCTGATTCGAAACAATGCGAACAACGCATCGGAGAATTGCTCGGGCCTCGGCTGGCAATGAATTATCAGGTGCAGATCATTCCGGCGGAATACCCGGGAGAGATCAGTGAAATACAAATGCGGATACCAATGCATAATGCCTGCCCGGACATGCTCTGGATGTTTGGATTTGGGCTGCAGGGCAGATACCTGCAGTCCACGGCAGCAATGGTGATGGAGCGAGTTTCCGAACCGGCTGTCGATGGCGACATGCTGTAGAAATTCTGGCACTTCGGCAGGGATCTTCAGGATTCAAGAAGTAAACCCTGCGGTGAGTTCATCAGGTTACATCCTGAAAAAGATTGACTGGAGAGTTCCGTGAAACTGACTCCGTGGATGCTGTCTGTCGCTACCTTTGGTTTAATCGGGCTAATGGTGGCTGGATACTTTGTGAAAATGGCCTTTACCGGTCCCGTGGAGCAGCAAAGGCGTCCCAGGACACGCGCTTTGCCGATGGCCCTTGCAGAGATCCCAGCCGGCACGCGAATTACTCGCGCTCATGTTGGGAATGGTCCGTGGAAACTGGGTGAAGAACTTGCTCCTGACACACTGACTCGCGTCGACTCACTGATCGGTCGGATCGCCAGGGAGACGATTCCCGCGGCAAAGCCGATCACCAGCTCCATGTTCTATCCACCGGGCGATTTTCCTGACCTGGAACTCGGGCCGGGCAAGCGAGCCGTTGTGGTTGGAATCAGCTCCACGACCGCCGGCATCATTGGCCTGCTGAAGAAGGGGCAATATGTTGATGTGTCGCTGACGGTGGATCGGCTTTCTGCCGGCCCAAATACCGGTCGGCGAGATGCCGGTTCCAGCGGTATTCCAGAGCATCTGGGTGACGCCATGACTGCGACTTTGTTTCGAGGTGTGAAGATCCTTGGCATCGCCGGTGGTGGAAATGTGACACTGGAGCTGGACGAGGATCAATCCCGGATCGCTCTGCTGGCCCAGAAGAAGGGTGAAATCGATCTGATTTACAGCAATTCAGACGGTCCGGGAGCCGGCGGTATCCGCATCGAATCCAGCGAGCGGGACCGGATCTTCTTCCAGGAAATTCTCGGGCTCAAGTCCACGGTGTCGCAACAGGAAAAACCGTTCAAAGTTGAGTACTACCGCGGGACAGACTACTCCGATGCGTTCTTCAAAGAGGGCGAGCGTCTGCGGGGCCAGTCCACCAGCCGCACAGAGCCCGAAACAGGGCCAGTCGTCGATCTGAATTCAGGATCCAGCGTGGATAGCGGACTTGCAGAAGTGTTCGATGCAGCAGGCCCGCGTCGCTGATTCGCAGCCGCAAACCTTGTTTTTTCCCGACGGAAGTCCACCGAATCTTGTCACGGAATCGACAGCACTCATGCAGCGTTTTCCAACACACCGAAGCGATCAGGCACCGAACTGCAGCCCATCTGCGGTTTCCGTCGGGTCGCTTCGACGCGGCGTGATCTCTCTCTGGACCATCATGGTCCTCGCAACCATCGGGCTCGTCAGCCTCACCACCGTTCATCTGGGCATGTACAGTGCCGCCTCCGGG
>JAFMMM010000007.1 GCA_017859815.1 Planctomycetota bacterium
TGTCGGCGGCATGTTACTCTGAGGTCGCAGAATGTTGAATCTGTTTAAAGTGCTCTCCATTGTCATCACGGTCGCTGCCGTGACCCTGATGGCTGTTGCGCTGGCGACCTACTGGGTCAAACCGGACCTGCGGGCAGAGATGAACACGGAAGCGATGAAGAATTACAAGTTCGAACTGTCCTCAGGGGAAAATCCTCGCTGGACGGTTACTCGCAGGTTCTCAACCAACCCTCAGGCCCCCGATGAACGTTCCACCGTCGGACAACCCTTCGTCAGCGGCTTTGATGCACTGAGTGCCGCACATCAGGATTTGCAGCGGTATCTCTCTGGCGAGAGTGACAGACTCAGTACAGAGACGAGAGACCTGATCACGCAGACCAATCTGCGCGAAGGCAGTCAGTTGGCCGATTCCACGGCCATCTCCGAAAAGATCGATACACTGTCCCAGCTTCTGGAAGCCAGAAGGGGTGAACTTCAGCAGAAGTCAGAAGAGCTGCAGGCAATGTCCGTGCAGTCAGCCGAGATTCGCGAAGAAACAGCGGCAAGGCGCACGGATGTTCTGCGACTAAGACACGAACTTGATGAAATCCGCACGGACGTCTACCGACTCACGATCCAGCGTCGTGACCTCACAGACCGTCTGCTGAGGCTTGAGATCGAAATCCATGAGACCAAAGATCGGTCGTCGCAGCTTTCCGGCAGCGGTACCTGATTTTTTTTGTGCTGGCTCTTCCACCGATTTTCGGAATTGCTCGCACCTGATACATAAACATTCCCTGCCTGCGTGAATCGCACCGGCTCAGGGTATCCCGAGGTTTACACGGACTCATCTGGTGACAGGTGAACGCGGAGCACCGCAATGAACAACGTTGTTGCTAAGATCCTGATTGTTCTGCAGCTGGTTTTCAGCATCTGTTTTATGTGCTTTGCAGGTGCTGTTTATTCATTCCAGAAGGGATGGCGGGATCGCGCAGAGTCGGCCGAGACTCGGAATGGTGAGCTCAACCTGAATATTGAACAGATGCGCAGCGATAAGGAAACGCAGGAGTCGTCCTTGAATGCGGAAGTTCTCAAGGAGAGGACGCGTGCAGAAGACGCTCTGGCAAAGCTCGAAAACCTGCGAAACGATCTGGTACAATCAGAGCAGGAACTGGCCAACCAGGATGCAGAACGAGAAAAGCACCTTGCTGATCTGGGGATCGCACAGGAAGAGGCTGAGGCAAGAGGTGTGGAATCCAACGCCCTGCGCCAGGAAGTGGAAGCTCTCCGGGACCAGCTGAATACCGGAATTAAGCGACGTCGCGAACTCGACGGACAAAAGCTGGATCTCCAGAGCGAGATCGGTGAACTGAGCGAACGCGAAGAGTATTTGCACACCGAAATCGCCAGATTGCGGGACCTGCTGCGACTGAATGAGGTTGATCCGGACGAGGTTTACGTGGGGACGGTTCCTGCCGCAATCCAAAAAGTTGATGGTGTCGTACGGCAATCACGAAAGAACACCTCACGCACGGTCGAACTGGTGGAGATTTCTGTCGGTACGGATGATGGAATCAACAAGAAGATGAAGCTGATTGTTTATCGTGGGCGAAGCTTCATCTGCGAAATTGAAGTGACAGATGTCTACCCGGATATGGCGGTCGGCCGTGTCCTTGAAGAAACACGAAACGGAACTATCGAAAGAGGCGACCATGTCACAACAAAGCTCTGATCCCACCATCTATGACGGACTCATGTTTGTGTCCCTCGGCGCAGTGATTACAGGCATTGTCTTTCTCATCCTGACCCTGAATGAGTACGGCTGGTCCGGCGGTTGAGTACCGCAGTGACAAATTGTCGCCGATGCGGCACATTGCGGAGAATCAGACCGTGTCACAATGTCGCAGACCGCACATCGGTCAGTGCTAAGCGTGCCCCGCTGGCAGACTGGTGTCGCCAAACACGGATCGCCTGATACACAACTGCAAAAAACGCAGACTGCACCGTTCACTGCTCGCACAGTTCAATAACTGAGCGAGACAAACGTGTTGCTGCAGTCATCGGTCAGTGCGACACCACGACTTCCTGCGGAAATCCTGCTCGAACAGCAAGCCCCTGAAAGTGCTTTGCAGCCAACGCATCTCAGGATGGAGTGGGCCGAGGGAACAGTTCGCAACGAAAACTGCCGGACCGATGCTGCCAACAGCCCAATCCCGCCGGCGGTTCTCTCCACATCAGCCCTCAGGATTTGCAGCGGCGCAACTCAAATCCTCTTCCGGCAGGAACGATCTCCAGCAGCACCTGCTGCAATCTTGCGCAAACGCGAGTGCGGTAGCGTTCCAGACTGTTACGGTTGATACTGCGATCGATGTCCTCAAACTGCCTCCCGGAAAGCCGATGCCCGCGGGCACGCCAAAAAGCAAGAAACATCGGCACGGCAACAGCGCCCCGCAAGCGGGTACTGCCATCTCGATCTGTCAGCACCAAAACCTCACTCCCATCAAGCTCGATACTTGCTGACAGGACATCGCTGCGCAGTTCCGTGTGCTCCTGCCCCTGTTGAAACTGACTCCACCGCGAAAAATTACGGGCATTGTCTGCGAGTTCTTCAATCAGGGACGCCGCAACCCCGACTCCCTCGCCGTCTGCCGATGTCCCCAACTGTTCACGGATTTCCAGAATCAGTCGCACGTCCAGCGGCGTATCGGAAGACAGTCGACGATATTGATTCAGTTCGCCATCAAGCTCAGCAACCGGCGTTCGGACAGTAACTGATTCCGATACGGAGTATCGCCGCTCCTTCTTTTGGCCTTTCCCGGTTTCCTTCCCGTGGGTTTGCAGCAGTTCCACGAACGCCAGGACGACTGGCACAAGTTCCCCCGGGGAATCGTTCCATATCATGGCCTGAATTTTCTGGTCGCGTTTCGACGCCATGGTCTATCCTGTTGCGTTCGTGACTCCACCGTCGCACCGGTTGCCACACGGTACGCGTTTTGCAGCGCCGGGTCACTTGAACCGGGGTGCCGCAGGGCACCGAGGTCATACCTGAATCAGATCGCGGACGACCTCGCCGTGCACATCGGTGAGTCGAAAATCTCGCCCCTGGAATCGGTAGATCAGCCGCTCATGATTGATGCCCAGCAGGTGCAGCATCGTGGCATTCAGATCGTGAATGTGCACAGGATTCTCCACGACATTGTAGCTAAAGTCATCTGTCTGACCGTACACCTGGCCGCCTCGAACTCCTCCCCCTGCCATCCACATCGTGAAATTTCGAGGATGATGATCCCGGCCATAGTTCTCAGCGGTCAGTGTCCCCTGACTGTATACGGTTCGGCCGAATTCTCCTCCCCACACCACAAGCGTATCATCCAGCATCCCTCGCTGCTTCAGGTCTTTTACCAAAGCTGCACTGGCGCGGTCACTCACCGGAGCCAGTTGTCGAATCGCTCCTGGCAGTCCACCATGGTGGTCCCAACCCCGCAGGAAAACCTGAGTAAACGGGACGCCGCGTTCCGCCAGCCGCCGTGCCAGCAGACAATTGTAAGCGTAAGTCCCCGGTTCCCTGACCTCCGGGCCATACATTTCGAGAACACTCTCCGGCTCATCAGAGATATCCGTCAGTTCGGGAACGGATGTCTGCATTCGAAACGCCATCTCGTACTGAGCAATTCGCGATGCGATCTCCGGATCACCTGCGGTGTCCAGCCGCTGCTGATTCAGGGCAGACAAGCCATCCAGCATCGTTCTGCGGGTTCCCGCGTCCACTCCGGCAGGATTCGAGAGATACAACACCGGATCACCACTGGATCGAAGCGAGACCCCTGCGTGCCGTGTGGGCAGAAAACCGCTGCCCCAAAGCCGTGAAAACAACGCCTGAGTCTGGGCACCTCCAGGGATTCTGGAATGCAGTACAACAAATGCCGGCAGAGCTTCAGCCGGACTGCCCAGACCATAGGACAGCCACGCCCCCATGCTTGGGCGTCCCGGCAGTTGACTTCCCGTCTGCATGTAAGTGATCGCAGGATCATGATTGATGGCTTCAGTGTGCATCGTCTTGATGATGCACAGGTCATCCACAATTCCTCCCAACTCCGGCAGGAGATCACTCACCCAGGCCCCCTGCTCGCCACGCTGCCGAAACTTGAAGACGGATGGAGCGCACGGCAAACGGCTTTGCCCGGACGTCATCGTGGTGATTCGCTGACCATTTCGGACGCTGTCTGGAAGGTCCTTGTCAAAGTAATTTGCAAGTCCCGGTTTGTAATCAAACAGATCAAGCTGCGACGGCCCGTCTGCCATAAAAAGCCAGATCACACGCTTTGCTTTTGCCGGGTGGTTCAGCCCCTGCAAAGCCGGAAGATCCTGAGACGGAGTTGCCCGAGCCTCGCTTCCGAGCAAACCTGCCAGCGCCGCGACACCTGGGCCACCACGTTCCAGAAAAAAACGTCGAGTTCCCAGCAGTTCCGGCGACTCAAGCTGCTTGTGATTCATCGACGGCTTCCTCCATCACCTACCAAAAGTAAAGACAAAGCGAGTGGGAAAGCTCTGCCGTAACCGACAATTCCAATCCCCGGGCTCCGCTTGCTCGGTCACAGGTACGGCAAAAGAAAGAGGGCGGTATTCACCGGGGAAGCCCACCCCGGAAAACGTCTGCGGATGATGCAACTCGACGGCATCATGCAGTGCTCGCCCTCAGAAACCCTGGCGACAGCTTGGCACTGGGGCGACAGCTTGGCACTGGGACCGTTCCAATCCAGATTAGCGACGACGATCCTTCGGCACAAGATTCCGCCGCCAACGATCCGTCCGCGGCGAGGACATGTCGCCAATAACCGGCGGACTGAATTGCCTGCGATGCGCGAGGAGCCGCCCCGCGTCAGTGCGTCACGCTCTCAATCTCAGCTTCCATCTCTTCCGTGATCGTTCGATCCCGCAGCAATGCAATCCGCCCCGTTCGAACCATCTCCAGGATTCCGAATTCCCTCATGCGGTCGATAAAGGCTTCTATTTTATTCTCGCGCCCCGAGATCTCGATCATCACCTGGTCCGCCCCCACATCCACGATTCGTCCGCGGAAGATGTCCACGATCTCACGAATCTCGCTGCGGCGACCGCCGCTGGTGCTCACCTTCATCAGCATCAGGTCGCGTTCCACAAAGTCCTCGCCGGAGTAGTCCTGGACCTGCACCACAGTGACAACCTTATCCAGTTGCTTGCGGACCTGTTCCAGTGTCTTCTCGTCACCTTTCACCACAAATGTGATACGAGAGAACTCGGAATTTTCAGTTGCTCCAACTGCCAGGCTGTCGATGTTGTAATCGCGTGACGCGAGCATCCCGGAAATGTGTGCCAGAACACCCGGCTGATTCATGACCAGAGCGGACAAAACATGCTTCATGATGGGAAACCTCTAACCAGTGACTAAACCCTGCAGGCGAGACCAACAGTCGCATCAACATGAGGAACAGTGGCGACTTACCGCAGCATTGGGAATCAGCAGCAGGGACAGCGAACCGAAAACCTGAGAACGTGCATTCATGATCAACGCACCGAAAACAACGGATTGCAAGAAGACGGCCGAACTGAGTACGGCGTCCCTGACGACAACCCAATCATGTTTTCGCCCCTCAAAGAGCTGTAAGATGTCCCTCGATGACACCGACTGAACTAGTGTCCCATGCAGTCGAATAAAATCGAGCGAAAATCACGGCAATCGCCCCCTTTCAGAGTCAATTCCCGGATGCACAAACCGCGCACTTGCAACTTCCGGGCGCCAGGAGTGACAAGCTCCCGGAAATTCGCTCTCGACATCGCCGCAACTGCCCCCCCAACCCACCGCCTCCCCGCAAACCCACCAAATCTGTCAGGTTTGATTCCAACGGTACCATTTACGTTGGCTATTCCTGGCGATGCATTTTTTTCAGGAGTGAGGTTGACGCAACCGCGCGATAACGCATAATCCCGCTCGTAGTCGGTCGGCAGTCGTCGAGCCGAACCTGCGGGTGTAGCTCAGTGGTAGAGCACCACGTTGCCAACGTGGATGTCGAGGGTTCGAATCCCTTCACCCGCTCTTTTTCTATGCGCGCCCCGAATGCAGTCGAGGGACTTCCAGGCCATGCTGCCCTCCCCATTCACCAGGCTGGCAATGGAATGAGGCCAGGCAACGAGTGGTTACTGCAAATAACGTCCCCGCCCCCCTGGCCCAACAACTCCCCTCCGTGACGCATTCCAGCCGAGGGGGTGAATGCACTCCAACGGGTCATTATCGCCGGTTCCTTCACCTCCCGTGATCACGCTTGCCCGGCCAATCACTCTCATCCGCGGTGGTCCCCATTCCTGAATCAGGCCATTTTCGCCGCATCCGCGCCTTCTGTTGCCACCCCGTGGTTCCTCAGACTATTATCTGCTCGCACGCCGGCGGGCTGCTACGGTTTGCGGCTTCCGCACGACGGAGGTCTCCAGGGCGATCGGCCTGGAACGCGACTCGGTTCAGAACGAATTTGCAACAAGCAGGGCCCAGCAACGGTCTGGCATCTTGATTGTGTTGCTGAGCGATCCGGCTGGTCAGTGCTGTCAGTGCTGGCCAGTGCTGTTTAAAACATGATTGACCGCGATTGACTCTACTGTGGTTGCTTTTTTATTTCTTGCTGTCATCGTACGCGGCACTTCAACGCTGCAATCGGTAATTTGTTAACTGGAAATCAAGAGAATCCGGAAATGCCGCAACTTGTCGGTCGGCTGACAGGCCGATTCCAGAATGGCAATCTGAACAGGGTCTGCGCGGTCAACAGACCAAACCGATCAAATGGAGTGCAGTGAAGAAGGACCGCGGCGTTGTCCGGTTGGAATGTCGCTTTGCTGAGCACCATGCTCCGCGAGAAGCTACCCGGTGCCGGTCATCCGGCATTACGCGTCTGTTGGCCGATGAGCAAGATCAGTGGGCACACCACTGCATTCGAAAACGATGAATTGAACACAATCGAAGGCCGTGAAAGTGTGAATTTGCGGTCGTGAGTACTATCTGGAAACTGCCATACCACCCTCGGAAACGGTTTGAAGAGGCTGGAAAGTGCAGGCATCGCTGATCGTGGGTCACTTGATCGGATCAGCAGTTTTTGGGGAAAAGAATGAGTTCTGATGAAGCGCAGGTCGCAGACGGCGACCAGAAAATGTCACTGAAAGTAGAAATTGAGAACACAGGCGCTTGCCGTCGTCACATTGCCGTCACGGTCTCTGAAGACGACATCAGCGAGATCCGGTCAGACGCCCTGACAGAACTTGCCGACAAAGCAGAGGTTCCGGGGTTCCGTATCGGGAAAGTGCCAGCAGCGTTACTGCTGAAAAGATTCCGCACCGAAGTGGCTTCTGACATCAAGCAGAAGGTGCTGCTGGCCAGCCTTGAGCAGATCTCTGAGGAATACGACATCGACCCGATCGGTGAACCACGGCTGAACCTGGAAGACCTCGAGGTACCGGACAGCGGCGAATTCCATTACGAATTCGACGTCGAGGTTCGTCCCACCTTCGATCTGCCGGACTTCAAGACAATCACAGTTCGTCGTCCATCCGGGGAAGCAACTCCGGAGGATCTTGACCTCGTCCGCCAGAACTTCCTGATGTCCCGCGCCGCACGCGTCGCGACTACGGAGCCTGCACAAGCCGGCGATTACGTCGTCTGCGACATCTCCTGCACCTGGCAGGGTAAGGAGATTCAGGAGTTCGAAGCCGAATCCGTACGACTCCTCCCCGTTCTCAACTTCCCCGACTCTGCGGTAGAGGGTTTTGAAGACCTGATGGTTGGAGTAACCGCCGGAGAGAAGCGGGAAACCAGTGTCAGGATTTCCCTCCAGTCTCCCGTCGTTGAAATGCGTGGAGAAGAAGTCACCATGACATTTACTGTTCATGAAGTGCAACGTCTGGAAGTGCCGGCGGTAGATGCAGAATTTCTGTCCGGTATGGGACTCGAAGCTGCGGAAGACTTTGAAAAACTTGTCTCAGATTCCGTTGAACGACAACTCGTCTACCAGCAGCGTCAGCAGACTCGCGAGCAACTGCTGCAGCAAATCACCGCAACTGCGGACTGGGACATTCCCGAGGAACTGCTGCGACAGCAGACGGACAATGCACTGCGGCGCGAAATGCTTGAAATGAGTCAGGCAGGATTTTCGCGTGAGCAGATTGCCGCTCGCGAATCGCAGATCCGTCAGAATGCGGTGGAAGACACGCGAGCAGCGCTGAAGCAACACTTCATCCTCGACCGAATCGCCACCGAGCAGGAAATCGATGCATCGCAGCAGGAAGTCGATATGGAACTGTCGATGATGGCCTACCAGAGCGGCGAACCAATTCGCCGACTGCGTGCCCGCATGGTCAAGTCCGGCATGATGGAGAACATGTACGCACAGCTTCGAGAACGCAAGACTGTCGACTATCTGCTTGAACAGGTCAGCTTTGAAGACGTGCCTCACGAGCCGTTGGTTCATGACTCGCAGACTTCCGTTTCAGGAGCGATCTGCGGACGCATGACCAGTTCGCTGGTGGACGACACCGCTGCCGAAGAAGAGGGCGACGAGTAGGCACTCGTAGATTCAGGGCCGTTGGCAGCAAACAAATCCTGCTGCCGCTGCCCGATCTGCACTTTTCGCAGTCCGGCGAGGGAAACCGGAAACCAGGCGGAAAATAAATCACCTCCCCGGCAGAATTTTTGCCTATAAACCATGAGTAATGGTAACTCCGGCGAGTTTTTCAGCCTGCTCTGTGAATTCAATCTCTGATTCGCCGTGCTGGGCTCGACTTATTTCCGGATCTCCGCTGAAATTGAACGCATCCAGACAGGAACCAGTCACTGTGGTCGGCAGTGCAGACGCTGCACCAACGAGCCTCACAGAATGCTCGATCGGTGTTTGCAAATGCACCGCTCACCCTCTGCTGGACCTCTGGCTGATGTTCATCCGATTGAAGGATTCACTCGGTAAGCCGGCGGTGGCCTGTGGAGGACCATGGGCAGGGCCGGATGGTGTAACCTGCGTCGTACCCAGCGACAACTTGTTTCCAGGTGGGACTGGTCAATGGATCAGTTCCGCTGTCTCTCAGAGAGATTTCCGCTTCTGCAGTCGATGCCTCAGGCACCGCAATCTGCTGCAGACAATTCTGCGGCACTTGTCTCTGCGAATCGGCACTCGCTCCTGGACTCTCAACAATTGACCCCTGCAATATTGAAACCTGCGGTGAGTGCCTCCAGGCGGCCGCAACAAAAATCAGGAATCGGCGAATGAAGGACCCGCGTTTCAACTATGCTCCTGTGGCAGCACGGGAGTATTCCGCCCAGCGTCAGATGGGCGTTGGCGATTTGTTGCTGGACAACCGAATCATCTTCCTGGACGGTCCGATTCATGATGGCAGTGCCAATCTTGTCATCATGAAGATGCTGTTTCTGCAGAGCGAGAACCGTCACCAGGACATTCATCTATACATCAATTCGCCCGGTGGCTCAGTGACTGCCACGCTGGCGATGTACGACATCATGCAGTTCATTGAGTGCGACATTGCAACCTACTGCGTTGGGCTTTCAGCAAGCGGTGGGGCAATTCTTGTTGCCGGAGGAACGAAGGGGAAACGATTTGCCCTCAAGCACTCAAAAATGATGATTCACCAGCCTTACGGACAGGTCGGCGGACAAGTTTCAGATATTGAGATTCAGGCGAAGGATATCCTGGCATCGCGCGAGTTGCTGAACGAACTGCTGGCTCACCATACCGGAAAGTCTGTTGAGCAGATCGCCCGCGATACGCAGCGCGACCACTATCTGACAGCGGGGCAGGCCTGTGAATACGGCCTGGTGGATGAAATTCTCGAGCGAACAGCACCTTCGCCCGCCAAATAATCGGACTTTTTGCAATGGCTGGGCAGCCAAATTCCTTTGGCCCCGTCTGATGGGATCACCACAATGAGCGTACTTGTCCCCTATGTCGTTGAAAAAAATGGCCGCGATGAACGAGCCATGGATATCTACAGTCGCCTGCTGAAGGATCGCATCGTGATTCTTGGCAGTCAGGTGAACGACGATGTTGCCAACAGCATTGTCGCCCAACTGTTGTTCCTGCAGTTCGATGATCCGAAAGCCGACATTCACTTCTACATCAACAGCCCGGGTGGCTCAATCACCGCGGGGATGGCGATCTATGACACCATGCAGTACATCAGCTGCGACGTGGCCACGTACTGCATTGGCCAGGCCGCCAGCATGGGAGCCGTGCTGCTCACAGCGGGAACTCCCGGAAAGAGAAACGCACTTCCCAACGCGAGAATTATGATTCATCAGCCGCTGGCTGGGATGGAAGGGACGGCCACAGAGCTGGAGATCCACGCGAAGGAAGTGCTGCGAATCAAGCAAAAGATGAATGAGATTCTGCTGAAACACACCGGCCAGAGTCTCGAGAAGATCGAAGAGGATACGGATCGCGATAACTTCATGAGCGCGGATGAAGCCATGAAGTACAAACTGATCGACACCGTACTTGAGAAGCTTGGCTGAGTTGGCAGACCGGGTCTGCAGACATCTGTTGCGGAAGGCCGTGAAACGCATCGTTTCACGGCCTTCCTGCACATACCAAAGATGATACCCTCTGCTTTCGCTTTTTGACCATTTGCTTTCCCGTGAGGGCTCCGGACCGAGGATCACCGGCATGATGCAATTTCTGCGTCTTTGTTTCATTGCGACTCTTGCCTTTCCGCTCGCAGCGCAGGACCCCGCCGCTCCGAATCTCAGAACAGTTCTTGACGAGTCCGAGCTGAATACTTTTCTGAAAATGATCCCTGCAGACCGGGAGATCATCAGTGATTTTTCGACTCGAGTGCGCGGCGGAAAACAAATTTTCCGAATCGCAACGCAACAGAATATGCAGCAGCAACCGTGGGTTGCCCTGTATAACCTGACCCAACAGCAGTTTGAGCAGCGGAGCCGGGAATATGCAGATGCCGGCTGGACTAAGGCCATCAGCCAGTCGTACACGCTCAATCGCCGGCGTCTGCACCTTGCTGTCTGGGTCGGTCGGGACCCGGATGGCAAGCTGGTGCTTCCAGCAGCCCCGGTGCCTGAAAACGGGACCATCGGACGCGAACTTTCTCCGCTCAACGACTTTTTCAAAACCCTCGTTCGCGAACACAACCTCCCCGGGGTGACGGTTGCCGTCAGTTTGCACGGGCAGATGATCTACAATCGCGGCTTCGGATACGCAGACGTTGATCGCCTGCTACCGATGCAGCCTGAGACCGAAATGAGAATTGCAAGCCTCTCCAAACCAATGACTGCGGCGGCCGTGCAGAATCTGTGTTACCGAGGCCGGCTGAATCTGAATCAAAAACTGTTGCCGCTGCTGGAGCAGCACCGGGAACAGTTTCCGGTTGCATCAGCTGCTCAGACTGATGCACGCTGGCAGGACATCACGGTTCGGCACTTGCTTCAGCATACAGCAGGCTTTGACCGGGATCGCTCAGGAGACACAATGTTTGCGGCTGTGCGGATTCGGCGGGAACTGAAGCTCGACCAGCACCCGGAGATTGCGGATGTCATTCGTTTTCAGTTGCGGCAACCGCTTGATTTCACTCCCGGCACAGAATTCCACTACAGCAACGTTGGCTACAGTTTGCTGGGGCGAGTGATCGAATCCGTTTCCGGAAAGTCTTATTCGGACTTCATGCAGGAACAGGTGCTGGATCAGATTGGCATGAAACAGACTCGACTCGGAAGGACTCGGTTTGCCGATCGCGGGCCTCAGGAGGCTGTCTATGTGACTCAGACACGCAGTAAGAGTCCACTGATTTTTGATCACGGCGAAGTTGATGATGACGGCAGATCGGAGCTTGTCGAGACTCCCTGGGGGCAGTGGGATATCGAATTGATGGACGCCCACGGCGGCTGGGTCTCCACTGCTGCTGATCTGGTCAGATTCGCATCCGCTCTGGACGCCGCTGCAACACCGTTGTCAGACGAGAACTCTCGACAGCAACGAAAGATGCGTCCGCAATTGCAGGACACGGAGACCGAACCCGTCTGGTATGGGCTGGGCTGGAGCATCCGGGAATTACCGGACGCGCAGGGATTCAATTACTGGCACACCGGTCTGCTGTCCGGGACCTCAACACTGCTTGTGCGGCGCTGGGATGGTTGTTGCTGGGCAGTGTTGTGTAACTGCGACCGAAACCCGGACGATCGCACAGTCGCATCACTGGTCGATGGCCCGATGCATCGAATCGTCAATGAGAGCCTCGATCTGCTGCCGCAGAATCGCTAGTCTCCGACGAGGAATCTTCAGCTGCAGTGTGCCTTCGCTGTCGAGCGGGGGACGATCCCGCTCGTGGAGAGCTTCCAGCAGGACGCCCGATACCGGGCAGAGAGAACTCCCTGAGAAAACGCGGCTTGTCACGTCGGCCACTTGAAGTGTAGTCACGCCAGATGATTTCCGCGCAATCCTGTGGATCAGAGCCTTGCTGTTCCGTCAGATACTGGAACATTCTTTCAAACAGGCGGATCAAAGCGATTCCGTGACGCCTTTGTTCAGCATCCGCAACCCACTTGAAGAAATGCATCAGCCGCAGCCACGGTGACTCGTCTCCCACAACCAGTGTGAGGCTGCCGGTGAAATTACCGCTGTTGGCATACAGGTCCCAGAATCTTGCGAACAGCCGAATCAATTCGAGCTCGCCCCACGACATGGTTGAGGTTGAAAACACTTCAAAAGGTGCGCGGCTGCTCCACATCAACTGATGAGATTCTTCATGCCGCAGGATCGGAGTTCCTTTTAGTCGCTTCAAAATCCCGACCTGAATTTCCTGAGGCCGCAGCCTGTAGAGCCGGTCAAACCCGGCTGCGAATGATTCCAGCGTTTCCCCCGGCAGGCCGGCAATCAGATCGGTATGCAGATGGACGGAGGTATTGTCGCGCAACCACGTCAGGTTTTGCTCAGTTGTCTCCACATCCATACGTCGGCTGATCAGTTCACCAACATCCGCGTTAAAGGTCTGAATGCCAATCTCCAGCTGCACTGTGCCGGCCGGAAACCTCGCCAGAAGCGTTTTCAACGAGTCCGGCAGTCGATCGGGGATCATCTCAAAATGCAGAAACAGATCCGGACTCAGACGCTGCAGAAAGAACTGCAGAACAGCTTCGCTGAGCCGGATGTTCAGATTGAACGTACGATCCACAAACTTGAATTGCCTCAAACCTCGCTTCAGCAATTCATCCATCGCGACAAGAAACTCCTGCAGCGGATAGATCCGTACTGGGATATCCAGCGCGGAGAGACAGAACTCACACGTAAACGGGCAGCCCCGCGACAACTCGACATAGACAATTCGCTCTGCGAGGTCAGTATCTGTGTATTCCCCATACGGCAGCGGCAGTTCGCGAAGATTTGCCGCGCCCGCATTGATAAACCTCGATTGCGGCGGTGTGCCAGCGAGAATCTGTGTACATAACGCGGCAAATGCATGATCACCCTCACCGGTGATCACATAGTCAGCCAGTTCGATCAACTCTGCGTGTTCCCGGTTTTCCGGTGTCCCTGCCAGTTCAGGGCCGCCAAGAACGACGGTGGTATGTGGCAGCAGTCGAACCAGATCTCGCAGCAGGCTGACGATCAGTTCCACATTCCAAATGTAAACCCCCAGCCCCAGGATTCGCGGATTTCGCTCCACAATGTCAGCCAGAACCGAATGCAGCGAGTCATTGATCGTGAATTCGGCGATTTCGGTCTGATCGTGCAATGGTCCCATGGCAGCGCGAAGACACCGAAGCCCGAAACTTGTGTGCGAGTATCGAGCATTCAGCGTGCTCAGCAGGATGGTTGACATGATCGGCCTTTTCTCGCCTGCAGATTCACCGGGCCAACTGCAACGACGTTCCCTCGCAGACACTGATTCCGGGGCACAGTTTTCCACGTCAATGGAATCCGAAGCGGCAATTCACCATAATCCTCTACAGGGAGAGTTGGCAAAGCAATCTGCAGGACTCATCCACGACATCAAAAAAAACGTTTCCGGAAACAGAAAAGGAAAAAGGCATGCTGCGACTGGCGATCTGTCTCACAATTGCGTTCAGTCCCCTGCAGGGGTTTGCGGACGATGCTCCGGCGGAACCCGCGGGAATGAAATCCATTTTTAATGGCAGGAACCTTGAGGGATGGGACGGCGATTCACGTTTGTGGTCCGTTCAGGATGGCGTCATTCATGGTGAGACGACTGACGAAAACAAGGCCAACGGAAATACCTTTCTGATCTGGCAGAAAGGACGTACCGGTGATTTTGAACTGCGACTGTCCTTCCGATGCAACGCTTCCAACAACTCAGGCATCCAGTACCGTTCGCGACACATCACCGACGGAAATCCTCGCAACAAGTGGGTTGTCCGCGGTTATCAGCACGAAATTCGCAACGAAATCGGGTTTCCGAATATCTCCGGATTCATCTATGACGAGGGCGGAAAACGCGGCCGAATCATCCTGGTTGGCCAGAAAGGCTCATGGGAAGCAGACGGCCGAAAGATTGAATCCAGTGACCTCGTCAACGCAGAGGAATGGAAAAAACTCTTCCGACTGGATGACTGGAACGATGTCATCATTCGAGCGGAAGGGAATCACATTCGCCATTACATGAATGGCCGACTGATTCTGGACTTCCACGACAACAACCCGGAACTTGCGCTTACTGACGGAGTTCTCGCGCTGCAACTGCACGCAGGACGGCCGATGTGGGCCGAGTTCAAAGACATTCGCATTGCGAATCTGAAGTAGTGCGCAGCATCCGGGGACGGTCGCAGTTCAGCCAGTGACTGGGCAGCCTGCGGATCATGATCGCTCACAAGAACGCTGCAACGGGGGGACCGGTCCACTGGTCTCCCCGCACGTTTCCTGTCTCCGAACCCACGACCTGTGCAATGCCGCCAGCAGTTTCTGCAGCCCGCCACATGCACACCAGCGTCTGCAATTAGCCGGAAATCCCCGTTCGGACATAGCACCAGCGACGCCCGTCACTGTCCGTGCACAAGTGGAACTGAATCCGCGGTGCCGACTCAGCATCACCCTCGATGTTCAGTTCATAGCTGCGACCACGCTCTTCCAAAACACGCCACTTCCCGGCGGACAATCCTTCAGGAATCGGGAATGGTCGCGACAAGCTGGTCCTCGAAGGCGCACTGCGAACCTGCAGCAGCTTCGCATCGGCAGCTCGTTTTTTGGCGGCGATTGCAATCACGGTCGTCTCATGTCGCTGGTCACTATCCCAGATCGACATAAACAGACCGGTAACGAACATCAGTATCAGCAGTTGGCTGTTCATATTCCTCAGTCCCACGCGCAGGTATAGCGGTCAGAGGAAGGTATCGGCCCCCGCGCTCCATCGTCTGCGGGAAATTGTCTTTGCCGAAAAGAGAATACAGCGGCTTTGGGGCAACTTGTCTGGCTGCATGATCCCTGCCGATTATGCGGATCAGCGAACAACCGCTCCAACCGGGTATTTTCCTAATGACTTTGACAGCCAGCCCGCAGGAGCTATCCCCAGGCCTAGGAATCGGCAACCCGCGAATCGAATTGCACACTGCCCTGCTGCAACTGAATCGTGTTGGGAAAACGCTCGGCAAGTTCGTCGCTGTGAGTTACACAGAGCAGACCGGCATCATTTTCTGCTGCCACCTCAAGCAACAGGGCTCCCACTTCCGATGCGGTCTCCGGATCGAGGTTCCCCGTGGGTTCGTCGGCAAGCAGCAGTGAGGGCTGATGCAGCAACGCACGACAAACCGCGACTCGTTGCTTTTCGCCCCCGGAAAGTCGTGACGGACGATGGCCGAGGCGGTGCGACAAACCAACCCGATCAAGAAGAGCAGCGGCGCGGCGGCGCGCATCGACGGGCGACGTGAAGCCCGCCAGAGACGGCAGCAAAACGTTTTCCAGCACCGAACACTGAGGCAGTAACTGATGATCCTGAAAAATGAAGCCGATGTGCTGGTTACGGAACGAAGCCAGTCTGCGTTCGTTCAGTCGCCACGGATTCTCACCGAGGATTTCAACGCTGCCTGAGGACGGACGATCGAGTGTACCAGCGATGTACAGCAGGGTACTCTTGCCGCACCCGGACGGCCCACGAATGGCCACAGCCGTCCCGGAAAGAACGTTCAAAGTGATATTTGACAGAACTGTGATCGTCCCCTCCGCCGCAGGAAACGACTTTGAGACATTGTTCATGCTGAGTACAAGTGGCATTTTGCTGTATCCTTGCCCGCCCATCGAGGAAGCTCCGGCAGCATATTAGCGGAATCAACTCCGCCTCGAAACCAACTGCAACCGGCCGATCTGCTGTCCTGCAACTGCTGCTGCTGCGCCCCGTTAAAGCCCCTCCACGGAGCTCTCAAGAAGCGACACGTCCCCGGCTCTAAACTGTTCCCATGAACAGGAATAACAGGCCTGTGTCGTCCCAGCGGGGGGAAGGCGAAGCACTGGCGGCGATGTGCTTGCACGGTTGGTTGCAGTGCAAGTTGCGTTGTGTCATAGTCCGACGCGTGCTTTTGGCGGCCTGGTCCAGATTTGCCGTCATCGAGAGCGCCGAGTGATCGGCGTTTCAGCACGGGGATATGCGTCAGCGAACGCTGTCGGTGTGTCAGCCGTTGGTACAGATCAGATTTCAAAACAGCAGCAGTGGTCAGCCGCCACGATACTGCAATTTGCGATCTGCAGTACATTCTGCTGTGGGCACTCAGCCGAAGTTTGTTGGCGCAATCGTCGCAGTATTGAGTGCTGAACAGCGATGAACAGGCCGGTCTGAATTTCAGCGTCGGCTGTCTTCTTCACTGTCGGTATTGGGAACTGCAGAAAAGGCAGGGCTACTGTGCTGACCAACAGGGCCTTGCCAGGCTATGACAACTCGTGTTTGTTGGCTGGCATGTTTGTGGAACTACAGCGAGTGTATCCAGTGTCGCTCATCCGGGCTTTGATCGTACAGATCTCATCCCCGCGGCGTTGGCTGTCCATCTTGTTGATTGTTCATACGGTGTTTCGCTGGTGGTCTCCGAAGATGCTCCAACGACACGGCTTTGCAGGATGCAACAGCGGTGATGGTGTGTGTAGGTTGTATCGTTCTAACTCGATTGTGGGTGCGTGATCCATGATGCTCGCGGCTCAGTCAATCGCCGGGTTCCTCGAGGGGCTCGTCGGTGATACTTTTTCCGGGTGGGGAATTCAGCATGTTCTGGCTGCGGCAATCCACGCCGTTCTGCTGGTCCATGCATTCGCCTTATCGCCATTCCTGTTTATCTGGCTGGAACGCAAAGTTTCCGGTCGAATTCAGGATCGTCTCGGCCCAACTCGCGTTGGCGGCCTGTTCGGCTGGTTGCAATCTCTGGCAGACGGGATCAAGCTGGTGCAAAAGGAGGACCTCTGTCCCCCGGCTGCGGATGCCATGCTGTTCAAATCAGCGCCCTACTTCGTCTGTATTGCGTCATTTGCGGCATTCGTCGTGCTCCCATTCAGTTCTGGTTGGGTTGCAGTAACCGCTGATTGCGGATTATTCATCATTCTGGCTGTGCTCTCGCTGGAGGTCTTCGGGATCATCATGGCGGGCTACTCCAGTGGCTCAAAGTGGTCACTCTTTGGAGGCATGCGAGAAGCTGCTCAAATGGTCAGCTACGAGATCCCGCTGGCAATCTGCGCTTTGGTCCCAATTGTTGCTGCCGGGTCTCTCAATCTCGGTGAAATTGGTGGGATGCAGCGGGGCGGCATCCAAAACTGGTTCATCTTCCATGATCCATTTACGTTTGTAGCATTCTTTGTGTACTTCGTGGTGGCCACAGCCAGTTGTAAGCGAGCCCCGTTTGACCTGGCAGAGGCGGAAAGTGAACTTGTCGGAGGGTTTCACACCGAGTACAGCGGGATTCGCTGGTCGTTTTTCTTCATGGGCGAGTACGCCAGCATGTTCGCGGTCTGTGGAATTGCCGGCATTCTTTTCCTCGGTGGATGGAACACCGGGCTTGGCCCCATCGACGAACTGCTCTACGCCGCCCGCAACAACTCCGTTGATTCCCCGATCGGAAGTTATCTGGCCAACGTGATTGGGGCATTCGTATTCGTGCTGAAAGGAAGTGCGGGGGTTTTCGTCCAAATCTGGCTGCGATGGACTCTGCCACGACTCCGGATCGACCAGGTGATGACGACCTGTCTGAAGTACCTGATTCCCATTAGCTGTTTCCTGTTCCTGGGAGCCACGATCTGGCCGTTGTTGTTGGCCACTGCAACTCAACGATCCAGCTGGACCCCGGAACCGCTCGGGGCGCGATTTGCCGCTGAGGTACAGGAAGCAGAAACAACCGAGGCGTTTGAACGTCAGGCGTTGAACGACGGGGAGGAGATTCAATGAATGACTCAAACTTACTCGGCGGGCAACTGCTGTTTGCAATCTTTGCCCTGGCAACCTGCCTGAGTGCGGTGGCAGTCGTCGTCTCCCAGACTGTCGTGCGAATGGCCTTTTGGCTTGTGATCTCACTCGGTAGCACCGCAGCTCTGTTCTTTCTTGCCGACGCGGACTTCATCGGTGCTGCACAGCTGATCATTTACGTTGGTGGAACGCTGATTCTGCTTGTTTTTGGCGTGATGCTCACTGCCAGTAGCCCCTATCTGAAAATCAAATCGTCCCCTGGTGAAACGATCATTGGGGGGCTACTTGGCTTGTTGTTTATGTTTGCGGTCTTCTCCAGTCTGCAAGGTGTTGAGTGGCCCGCCCCACCAACCGGAGACTCTGCAGTCACTGCAGGTTCACCCGAAGGTAACACGCTCAGGCCTCTCGGCCTCGCACTGCTTGGGGCTCGACCCGATCTGGATCTGCACGATGGCGATACGCTGAGCACAGGTTACCTGCTGCCCTTTGAGATTGTCTCCGTGCATCTGCTGGTCGTACTGATCGGCGCAGCGTACCTTGCTCGTGCGAAGAGAAAGTCCGCGGCGCCGGCAGAGGGTTTGGAATCCTGAGGAGGCAGCATTAAGTTGCCTCAGTTCAAATTCGGGCGTTCTTAAGTTGTATTTGAAGCTGTGGGCCAGCGATGGCCACGAGAGTTAAACAGACGTTAGTTACCGATTCGGAACCGGAATCGCGGGGTTGTTATGATCGCTGGACTTCAGGCCTACTTGCTGGTTGGTGCCGTACTGTTTGTGTGCGGCGTGATTTGCATGGCGACAAAGCGAAATGGTATTGGCGTCCTCATGGGTGTCGAACTGGTTCTGAACGGGGCAAACGTCAACTTTATTGCCTTTTCGAAATACACAGCGCTGGGTCTGGACGCACAGATCTTTGCACTTTTTGTGATTGTACTCGCGGCTGCTGAGGCGGCCGTAGCGCTGGCGATTGCACTGAACTTCTATAACAACCACCTGACAATCGACGTGGATAAGGCAAACCGGCTCAAAGGATAGTTTGCTGCTTCCCCGGCAGGCCAGGGATCTTCGGGACGGCCGAAGTGATACCGGGCCATTCTTCAGGAAATCAGTTTCACTGGACTGATCATGACAGGCGAAACGCTTCGAAACCTATTGATGACAGCGTGGCTTCTGCCACTGCTGGGATTTGCTATTGAGATTTTTGGAGGCTTCTGGGGAAGCCGCAAAAGTCGCGTCGCTGCCTGGCTTGCGGTTGCCTGTATTGCAACGGGGTTTCTGTGCAGTGCCTCGGCGCTCGTTGTTTGGGGGAATGCAACCGGATGGCGTGTCATCGCGCACGATGAACATCACGGCGACGAACATCACGGCGACGAACATCATGGCGATGAACATCACGGCGATGAACATCACGCGGCAGACTCTGACGCACACGCTGCTGTGAACATGAAGTCGCGGAACGACCAGGCGACCACCATCGGTATGGAACCTGGGAACTGGGTGACGACATCAGTTTCTGCAGATGGCAACGTGGCAGATGCGGACCACTCTCATGATGCTCCGACAGTCTATTCCGGAACTCTCTACCGTCTGGCCACCTTTGGCGGTCTCGAGTTGACACTTGACTACTACATTGACAGCCTGACGCTGGTGATGTTCACGATGGTGACATTCATCGCCACGTGTATCCACCTGTTTGCAATCGGGTACATGTCCGATGAACTGACCGATGAGTACGTGGATCACTTCGCCCATCTGAGCGACGGTCATCATGTCCATCGTCCGGGGCGTTTTTACAGGTTTTTTGCGTTCCTTTCGCTGTTCTGTTTTTCCATGCTCGGGCTGGTTCTGGCCGGTAATATTTTCCAGGTGTTCATCTTCTGGGAACTGGTCGGGATCTGCAGCTTTCTGTTGATTGGTTTCTACACGGAACGCAAGTCGGCCAGCGATGCGGCGAACAAAGCCTTCATCATGAACCGTGTGGGAGACTTTGGGTTCCTGATTGGTCTGATGGTTCTGTGGACATTCTTCGGCACGTTTAAGTTTGGCGAAACAACCGATCTGTCGGGTCACGTGGTGGAAGCGGGCCTCTTCCAGATGTTGCCGCGTAGTGAGGGTGGCGACATCCTGCTTGACGAGGTTTCAGGCGAGGTATTGATCGGCTCAATGACTGCGCCGAATCCGGAGAACAGTTCTCGGACCATTCCTTATTCGTTGCTGATCGTTGCGGGGCTGGGAGTGTTCGCTGGCTGCATTGGCAAGAGTGCTCAATTCCCATTGCAAACCTGGTTGCCCGATGCGATGGAGGGACCAACTCCCGTATCCGCACTGGTGCACTCCGCCACGATGGTTGCTGCGGGGGTCTATCTCACCGGACGCTTCTACCCGATGTTTACTCAGGAGGTCCTGCTGACCATTGCCTATGTCGGCTGTATCACCCTGTTTGTGGCTGCCACCATCGCGGTTGTCGCCACTGACATCAAAAAGGTTCTGGCCTACTCCACAATCAGCCAACTCGGCTACATGATGCTGGGCCTTGGTGTCTTTGGCTGGGGCGCCGGACTCTTTCACCTTGTCACGCATGCGTTTTTCAAGTCACTCATGTTCCTCTGCTCCGGCAGCGTGATCCACGGCTGTCATCATGAGCAGGAGATGCCCAAAATGGGTGGACTTCGACATAAGATGCCGATCACAGCCTGGACCATGCTGGTCGGTGTCGTTGCCATCAGCGGTCTGGCCATCCCGGGGTTGGTTGGCTTGTCCAGCTTTTTTGCTTTCTCCGGCTTTCACTCGAAAGACGCTGTCGTCGCCACAGCGCTTGCCTTTGTAGAAGCAAATCCGGCTCACTTTCTGCTGTTCATCGTGCCCCTGATCACCGCTGGAATTACCGCGTTCTACATGTTCCGCCTGTGGTTCTATACATTCGCGGGCTCTCCACGCGACCAGCACGTGTACGACCATTGCCATGAAAGCCCTGCGATCATGACGCTGCCACTGCTGGCTCTCTCCATTTTTGCGGCCTACTGTGCCTGGGGTGGTGAACAGGGACCTTTGTACGGACTGATTACAGGTGATCAGCCCGCTTACATTGCCCATGGAATCGCTGGGTCAGTCACCCTGCCGGGCCACGATGCAGTCCATGAAGTTCACGGCACTGCCGGAATCCTTGCGATGTTGGCTGCATTCTCAGGAACACTGGTCGCCTGGGTGCTTTATGGTGCAGGCTGGATCAATCCCGGGGAGATCCAGAAGCAATTGTCAGGAGTCCATGGGTTCCTGATTAATAAGTGGCACTTTGACGAACTCTATGACTCGGTCTTTATGCGTCCGATGCATATCGTTGGAAAGTTTTGTGCGTGGTTCGACCGGACCATCTTTGACGGCATCCTCCATGGAGCTGCGAAGGTGACCGTCGTTGTCTCACGGTGGGACCGTCTGTTTGATGAAACCGTCGTTGATGGTTTTGTCAACGTGATCGGTCGCGCGACTCACTCCGCAGGTTTGTCTCTGAAGACAATTCAGACCGGGAATTTGCGGCAGTATGTGATGTTTATCGTTGCCGGAGTTGTTGCGTTGTTTGCAGTTGTGCTGACAACCTTCCCAGGGTGACAAAGCCAGTGTGCGGGCGTCCCCCGTGCGACCGGACTGTATTTCTGTTGTGTTCTACGGAACTGAAAATTTTTGTTTGTGATCGTCTTTTTGACGGCTCTTTCGCCAAAAGACGGA
Source organism: Planctomycetota bacterium (assembly GCA_017859815.1). Classification (GTDB taxonomy): domain Bacteria; phylum Planctomycetota; class Planctomycetia; order Planctomycetales; family Planctomycetaceae; genus SXXK01. The sequence continues at coordinate 22,119 of JAFMMM010000007.1, forward strand.
CTGCTCATCAGGCTGCGAATCGATCATGAATCCATTCTTGCTGCTTTCACTGCTGATCTTTCTTCCTCTGATCGGTGCACTGTTACTGTTGATCTTCGATGAGAAGAACACGGAGGCGATGCGATTCTGGTCGCTCGGTGTCACACTGGTGACGTTCATCATGTCCGTTGTGCTCTGGGGGCAGTATGATCCCGCACAGGGCATGCTGCTGGCCGATGTCGCGGACTGGGTACCGTCCTGGAACGTCTATTACAGACTTGGTGTCGACGGAATCAGCCTCCCGCTTGTCGTCTTGACGGGCCTTGTCAGTTCCCTGGCGATGGCTGCCAGCTGGAGCATTACGAAGCACGTTCGCGGCTATTTGATCCTGTTTCTGATGCTGGAAGCTGGAATGATGGGTGTCTTCCTGTCGTTGGACTTCTTCCTGTTCTACGTGTTCTGGGAAGTCATGCTGTTGCCGATGTACTTCCTGATCGGCGTCTGGGGGGGACCAAGACGAGAATACGCCGCGATCAAGTTCTTCCTCTACACGCTTGCGGGCAGTGTGCTGATGCTGATCGCAATGCTGATGTTCTACTTTGTCAGCGGTGGTACCGAAGACAGCTTCAATCTTGTTGCTCTTGCTCAGCGTGCATCCGAGGGAACTCTGATGTCACCGAGCATGCAGATCACGGCATTCATTCTGCTGTTTATTGGATTCGCGATTAAATTACCGGCGTTCCCCGTCCACACATGGCTACCGGACGCACACGTCGAGGCACCGACGCCCATCAGTATGATTCTGGCAGGCGTATTGCTGAAGATGGGTGGCTATGGAATTATCCGCATTGCATTTCCGCTCTGTCCTTACGGGGCCCAGTATTGTGCATGGGCGATGGTTGCCATCGGTGTCTTCAGCATCATTTACGGGGCGTTCGCCGCGTTGGCTCAAACCGACTTCAAGCGGCTGGTCGCCTACAGTTCAGTCAGTCACATGGGCTATGTTTTGCTGGGCCTGGCGATCTGGAAGATTAACGAGACAACCGGCGAAACGCTCAATTCTGACTATTGGCAGATGGGGCTGAATGGTGCGATGTTCCAGATGATTGCTCACGGCGTTTCATCGACCGGAATGTTCTTCATGGTTGGAGTGATCTACGACCGGGTTCACCATCGTGATTTGAATAAGTTCGGTGGCCTCATGGGTTTGATGCCGCTCTACAGCGGCATGGCAGCCGGATTGTTCTTCGCCGGCCTTGGTCTCCCGGGGCTGTGCGGCTTCATCGGCGAAGTCTTCGTTGTCATCAGCACGTGGAGCTTCAGTCCGCCACTGGCCATTCTTGCGGCATCGGGGGTGATCCTGACCGCTGGCTATATCCTCTGGGCTCTTCAGCGAGTTTATCTCGGTGCTGAATACCGAGGCCCGCATGCGGAAGACATCACTCCCAGCAATGGACGAGAGAACGCAGTTGCTGCGATCCTGATGGTGCTCGCAGTTGTTCTTGGTGTCTATCCGGCAGTTTTGTTTGACGTGATGGAGCCCTCCATCAGAGCGATGGCTGAAGCATCAGCGGAGGGTTGTCAAAACGCAATCTTCCAATTGGACCAGCTTCAGGCCTCGATTCAGCGCTGAAGAATTCCATTTCTCTCAGCCGTCGTGACTAATTTCGATTTCCCTGACTTCTGTCTGTAAGTGCTGCAATGCTGTTTTCCCAGCTGATAACTAAGCTCATCCAGGACACTACGGAGAAATCTCTGCCGCTGTTCGGTGTTGAGTTGTGTCTTTGTGTCACAATTGTCCTGATGCTGCTCGTGCGTTTGTTCAGCGCCGATCGCGTCCTGCCAGCCTGCATAACTGCGGTGGTCGGAGCTGCGGCCGCGTTGACGTGCTCGTGGTTGCAGTACCGTGAACTCTTTGCACAGTCGGCTCCAGTTTCGACCGAACTGTTCACTGGTCTGCTGATACACGACAATTTCACCGTCTATTTCCGCGCGTTTCTCAGCTTGTTTCTGTTGCTTACGGTGGCTCTGACCAGCCTGACTGGAATCCCCGACGAGGAAGACGGGCCTGACTTCTACTCGTTGCTGTTTGGTGCCACGCTGGGGATGATGTTGATGGCATCATCAAACAGCCTGCTGATGTTGTTCATTGCCGTGGAAATGGCCAGTGTGCCCAGCTACGCAATGGTTGGGTTCCTGAAGGGACAGAAATCAGCCAGTGAAGGTGCCCTGAAGTATGTGGTTTACGGAGCGGGTGCTGCCGGGGTCATGCTTTACGGGATCAGTCTCGTTGCAGGCACGCTTGGCACCGCCGACATGTCTCTGCTCAGTGAACGGCTTGCGGCCGTTGCCGCTGATGGTTCCGGCGGTCTCGGCGACCCGGAACTCCGAACCTTTGCGCTGGGCCTGTTGATGATTCTTGCCGGGCTGGCATTCAAACTGTCGCTGGTTCCGTTCCACTTCTGGTGCCCTGACGCATTCGAGGGCGCGTCTGCGGAAGTTGCAGGATTTCTTTCGATTGCTTCGAAGGCTGGTGCGTTTGCTCTATTGGTACGGCTGTGTATTTCCATGGCCGGGGCTGAGGGAGCTGAAACGCTTTTAACCGCCTTTGGCGTTGGTCTCGGTGTGATCTCTATCATCACGATGACCCTCGGAAACCTGGCGGCCTACGGACAGGATAATCTGAAGAGACTGCTGGCGTATTCCACTATTGCTCATGCCGGCTATATGGTGATGGCCGTTTCAGCCATGGTGGTGATGCTTAGTGACACGGCTGCCGGGGACGTTTCTCGCAGTGTGGCTTCCGCGATGGAAGGTCTGCTGTATTACCTGTTCGTCTACTTATTCATGAATCTCGGAGCCTTCGCGGTCATCGCACTTGTTAGAAATCACACCTACGGAGAGACAATTGGTGACGTGCGCGGGCTGATCAGTCAGGCCCCGGTGCTCTGCGTAGTGATGCTTGTCTGCTTCTTCAGCCTTGTCGGCCTGCCCCCGTTTGGAGGCTTTGTTGGTAAGTTCTTTATCTTTGCAGCAGTCTTCAATGCTGGCAGCAGCCACAGCTTCATGTATGTCCTGCTTGCGTTCGGCTGTCTGAATACTGTCTTCAGCCTCTTCTATTACATCCGAGTTCTGAAGACGATGTTCCTTGAGACTCGAGACGAAGATGCTCGTCCGGTACCGGTTCAATTCGCTTCATGGGAATCTGCGTTTGTGCTGACGCTTGCGGGATTTGTCATTCTCCTCGGCGTTGCTCCCTACGTGATGAGCACCACAGCGAACTCTGCAGCACAAGCATTGGTCATGCTTCAGTAGACAATGAGAGATTCTTCGGGGACAGGTTCTGCAGCCCCCCGGTGTGGGTGGTACAGGCAGCGTTGATGTACCAACAACTTTGAACAGTCTGAACAATTTCGGATTCCGTCATGGCGAGTGAAACGATTAACCGGCAGCTGAACGGCATTCTAATACAGATGTCGAAGAGCTTTCTGCAGTACGTTTCTGAAGCTTCTCTGTGGACGCACTCCCAGGACATTGACAAGGGCAACCTTGTTGACGAACTGGCTGAAATTCAAAGACTGGACACTGGGGAGCTGGCAAAATTCCTCAGCAACTGCGATCACTCGATTGACTTCGGGACATTCCCGACTGAATACACAGATCTGCAGTTCCTGGCACTTGAGGCGATGCTGACCAGCCTGATCCATGGACAACGGCAGATTTGTGCGGCATTGCGTGAACTTTGCAATGCAATTCCGCCCGAGGAGTCCGTTGTTATGGGACTGGTAAATCAGATCCTCGAAAACCAGTCCGAGATCCTGCGACGGCTTGATGCAATGCCAACAGCGTCCTGACCGACAAGCGCGACGATTTCCCCCCCGGCCTGCTGTTAGGGGCCCCATTCCAACAGCGGCTGTTATTCTGTGAGTCGCCGTCGGCATTTGCCGCACACCTCAATTTCACGCCTGGTCCGCGCACGGTCATTTGCGGCTCCCGGGGCGAAGTGCTACCAAAGTTCTGCCTCACCGCCTGCATCGAACACAGATTTTGGAAAGTGCCGAAAAGCTCGCGGGACCAGTGCGGCTACTGCAGCCGGGGTTCAAAAACAACAGCCCCCACGGTGAATCGCAGAGCGATTGCATTCACCACTTTCAATTGTCTCAGTGCAGGCCATCTTCCCGGCCAGTTGTGTCGCCAAACGAGGGACATAAGACAGGTGTCGGCTGCACGATAGGGTAACCACCTCTGTCATTACGACGATCCCGACCGCGTTTACCCTACTGCTCTCATTGCGCAATCGTGTTGATCGTTATGACCAGTACCGGCAATTCGTGTCAACCCTGCATAAACGGCAGCGGAAACAGCAGACACACCTCAACCTTCGGCAATTTCTGCAGATTTGTACGTCACCCTGACGAAACGACAACTAAGGTTTAGTGACGGGAGATGTGACCGCAGCAGACTGATGCTTCGTGGGCATCACTCCAAGTGAGCCGTCTCACCCGGGCTCTGATATCGAGTTTTCGATTCGGCCCCGTCTGGATGGCAAAACAGAATCTGTCCGGAGCAGAATGGCGACGTTCGTAATCTGCTTGTACACATAAACGCGGGATGAAAAAGACCGCTGAAGATTCACCAGGGATTGGCCATGTTGGTATTAAGCCGGAAGAAAGACGAAAAGATCGTGATTGGCGACACCATCAAGTTGATGGTCATTGAAATTCGGGGCGACAAAGTCCGGCTCGGGATTGAAGCACCTCGGGATGTTTCCGTACATCGCGAGGAGGTCTATAACGCCATTCAGAAAGAGACAGAATCGGACCAACAGGTCTGAGTATCTGTCTGATCTCCACACGCACACCTCAGTCACGACGGCTGAAGAATTCTGCGATACATCTCAGGTAACACCTTCGAGAATCGCATAGAGTTCGCCGTTGTATTACGATGCGGCTACGTTGCGCATCAGTGACCTTCCCAGAGTCGGCGTTTGCTCAGGTCGATTGAGTGATGATCCGACTTCCTTTGTTTGGGCATCGCTGCAATGCGTCTCACATCCCTGTGAAAACGATCCTCATCCGGGAACCGATGGAATGAATGGCGAAGCTTCTCGGGACTCTGCACAGCACGTACACGACTTCCTTGCTGCGGTCCGCGCCCGAGTTGGACAGGTGGTTGTGGGTCAGGACATTGTGGTGGAAAGAACCCTGATCGCCCTTCTTACCGGCGGTCATCTCCTGCTTCAGGGTGTTCCCGGGCTCGCCAAGACGCTGCTGGTATCGGTTCTTTCACGGTGCATTGATCTTGATTTTGCAAGGATTCAGTTCACGATTGATTTGCTGCCGGCCGACATCCTCGGATCGGAAATCCTTGACCAGCGGAATAGTGAATTCAAGACTCGCAAGGGCCCTATCTTCACCAATCTGCTGCTTGCGGACGAGATCAATCGTGCTGCTCCACGTGTCCAGGGGGCGTTGCTTGAAGCGATGCAGGAGAGGAAGGTCACAATTGGCGACGAAAGCTATCGCCTGCCTGCTCCATTCCTCGTGATTGCCACGCAGAATCCGGTCGAACAGGCGGGAACATTTGAGTTGCCGGAAGCTCAACTGGACCGATTCATGATGTGCCATCGTCTGGAGTACCCAACGTTGGAGGAAGAACAGACAATTCTGCAACGAAATCTCCGCCTCGGAATCACCCGTCGCGACGGCGGCGCCGTCGTACAAACAGAATTTGACGTTCTCGAAGACGGACCTTGCGGCGATGCAGAGCAGTTGATTCAGGCAATGGAGTCTGTCAACAACGTGCACGTCAGTGAACTGTTCGTCAACCATGTCATCCAGCTGGTGCATGCCACAAGGCAGCACCCGGAACTCGACCTCGGCTGCAGCCCTCGGGCAGGAATATCGCTCATTCGAGCCGCTCGAGCTCGTGCACTGATTCAGGGACGCAGTTACGTGACACCGGACGACCTGCTGGCACTGGCGGAAGACATCATTCTTCATCGTGTTCGCCTGACCTATGAGGCGATCGCTGACGGTCGGACATCAGCAGAGATTCTGCAGGAACTTTTGGCTGCACAGCTTTCATGACTTCTCGTTAGTCGGACGGCAACAGGCTTCAGTGATCTGAAGTCTCGGAGGCTTTGCGATGACAAGCACAGACGTCACTTCACTGATACCGGACGCAAGGCAGTTTGAGATCCTTGCACGCCGTGCTGCTGACAGTCTGAACTACGGTAATGATCGCTCACCCAGCTTTGGTCCAGGCGTCGAATACGTCCAGTCGAGGCAGTATCAGCCTGGAGACCCAATCCGTTCGATTGACTGGCGGGCGACGGCACGCACCGGTAAGCCGTGGGTCCGCGAGTACGAAACGCTGCGGCAGATTCCCTGTTACCTTCTGATCGACACCTCGGCTTCAATGTGTGTCGCCTCGCACGCCACGAGCAAGCTCGAAACAGCCGTGAGAATTGCAGCGGGGCTTGCATTTGCCTGTCTCGATCAGGTGCGTCCGGTCGGCGTACTTGGCATAGGTGAGACTGAATTACAGGTTCGTCCAACCTTGCGTCGCGACACCATCATGCAGTGGCTGTTAACGCTGCAAAAGGTGGGGGTTTCCGAATCCACTCAGTCAGGACAGCGTATCCGCCACCTTTATAACAGCCTTGAATCAACCAGCCTGGTCATCTTGCTTTCCGATCTGCACGATCCATTCATGATTCCGGCAATGAAGTTTGTTGCAGCTCGACACGACTGCATCGCGATTCAGATTCGTGATCCGGCAGAGCGGGGAGTCTCCGGCGTCGGATTTGTCCGCGGCATGGAAGCGGAAACAGGGCGACGGGTCACTTCGCTCAGTGTGTCGAGCGCCGAGACCGTTTCGATCGACACAGATCAACTCAGACGAGCCCGGATTGATCATACGGTGATCGATACGGACAAGCCCTGGCTTGCCTCACTACGGCAATTCCTCAAACACCGTGGCGGAAATACGAGGAGCGCTCGATGAATGGACTGATGAGGAAACATCCGGGACTGAAGTGCTTCGGATGGCAAAAAGAAACCTGTCGCCCGGCATCGACTGCTGGTGACGGATTGACGCTGCGGTTCCGGCAGATCGCGCAATTCCTGCTGGCAGCCCTGTTCACCGCATCACATGCCGCCGCACTGGCAGATGAACTGTCAACCAATGCCGTTCAGGCGGATCGATCCGGGACGGTCTCTGGAATCGCAGAGCTGGAATCGACCGTTGGCATGATGCGGCGGATAACGCAGATCTACTTTGAGGGACCGGAACTGACACTGAAAACGATGGAATCTCAGAACGACTCCGTGGTGATCAGAATTGATGCGGTTTACCCACATGGAAGCGGCTTTCGCTATGACCTGACGTGGTCAGCGGACCTTCCCGGCGAATTTAATCTGCTTGATTCACTGCGTCGTTCGGATGGTTCGGACGTCACCGATCTTCCGCCGCTGAAGGTGACTGTTCGATCTGTGCTTGCCGCGGACAGACTGATACCGAACCCGGTTCAGGCACCGCCCGCGCGGTGGGTGGGCGGATATTACGTCGTTGCCAGACTCTTCTGGATACTGTGGTGGTCCGGACTTGCGACAATGATCTTCTTTTGGGTCCGCAAACGGAGTCAGAGTGAAGTGACCGAACGACCGGCGGCCGAGCAGAGACTCGACGACATCAGGAAACTCATCGAGCAGGCCCTTCAGGGAGAACAGTTTTCTGCGGAAGATCGGAGTCGAATCGAGCGATTAATCGTGGCCTTCTGGGTTGACCAGAAACAACTGCACGACCAATCCCCCCGCCAGGTCTTTCATCTCCTGCAGGAGGACCCTGACGCAGGTCCGCTTCTGGCCGAACTTGAACGCTGGCTCTACGATCGACCATCGGCAGACCAGCGATACATCACGGAGCTGCTGGAGCCGATGAATCGCCTGTTGGCTGCTGCGGAAGAGACGGAAAAGGTTCAGGGGGAAGCCTCATGAATCTGAATGAGGGTACCGAACAGATCACCAGTCTCGCCGATCAGTTCGGCACCCTGACCTTTGAGAGGCCGTTTGTTCTCTTTGCGCTCATCATTCCGCTGCTGTTACTCCGACGATCCGTGCAAGGTCGCGCCGGGAAGATTGCATTCCCCTTCGACTTCAGCAAAACGTCTCACAGTCGCATCCGCAGGATATTACCAGGCACCTATGATGTCCTGCCGCCGCTGTTGCTTGCTGCGGCGATTATCGCGGCGGCAGTGCCTATGAAACAGGGCAGCCCTGTTATTGAGCGTCGGTTGACGAACATTGAGTTTTGCGTTGACTGTTCCGGAAGCATGACGGCGCCGTTCGGGGAGGGAAATCGCTATGACGCGTCCATGGAAGCGATTAATCAGTTTCTGACTTTCCGAGATGGCGATGCCTTTGGCCTGACGTTCTTCGCAACTGATGTCGTGCGCTGGTGCCCGCTCACGCGTGATGTCACCGCATTTGAATGCTCGCTGCCATTCATGCGTCCGGACGCACAGCGCGCCATCGGCGGCGGAACGATGATTGGTCGCGCCCTGACAAACTGTCGGCTTGTGCTGGAACAGCAGCAGTCCGGGGACCGCATGATCATTCTCGTCTCCGACGGGATGAGCGGGGACCTGATGAATGGAGGAGCAGAAAGAATTGCACGTGAACTGCGTGAGTCATCAATTACGGTATTTGCAGTTCACATTGGTGGTTCCGAGATTCCGGCTGACATCGTTGCGTTAACTCAGGCCACGGGGGGGGAAGCGTTCGTTTCAGGTGAGCCCGAAGTACTGGAACGCATCTTTTCCAAAATCGACCAGATGACCCCTGCCGAACTTCAGCAGCGTGCCGTGGAATTTGAAGACTGGCTGCAACCTGCCGGGCTTGCCGGTCTGCTGCTGCTGGCGTGCTGGAGTCTTGCTGCGTTTGGGCTGAGGTACACGCCATGGTAGATCCTCAGTTTCTCAGTGATCCGCTGCCGTGGATTTGTGGTTTGGTTTTGGCAGTGCTCGCCATCATCTCAGAAGTGCTGCACTGGACCCGCATCAGTCGGATGGGAACGCTCACATTCGGTCCAGCGGGACGAATTCCCGTGCGGGTACAGGCCGCGATATTTCTGTTACCGATCTGTTCTGCAGCAATTGGCTGGGCCCTGGCACAACTCTGCCTGCTTCCTCCGGAAATACGCGTCCCGCAACAAGCAGCAGATGTTGACTTTCAGAAACTCAAACATCTTGTCGTCGTGCTGGATGTTTCCCCCAGCATGAGGTTGCGTGATGCCGGCCCGGAAGGTTCACAAAGTCGTATGCAACGAGCGCGTGCCGTCATGGAATCGTGGTTTCGCCGGGTGCCAATGAGCGAATATCGCGTAACAATTCTGGCGACCTATACCTCGGCGTTGCCGGTTGTCAGAGACACATCCGACATCTCTGTGGTCGAAAACATCCTCAACGACCTGCCGATGCACTTTGCATTTCGTCCGGGCGAAACAAAGCTGTTCAGCGGACTTGAGGCTGCGGCCGAAGAAGCCTCGGGGTGGCGTCCCAATAGTACAACCGTTGTCCTGGTAAGTGACGGGGACACAGTCCCGGCTACTGGCATGCCGAGGATGCCTCCCTCGGTCTCCGATGTTGTCATCGTTGGTATTGGTGATCCGGTGAACGGCACATTCCTGAATGGCAGGAATTCAAAACAGGATGTCAGCACACTGCGTCAGACTGCGGCGCGACTGCGGGGCTATTACCACAATGGCAACGAACTTCACCTGCCGTCTGACCTTATTGCGAGGCTGACACAATCCGCCGAGGGGGAGACTGAACTGAACTGGAAGCCACGAGATATCGCACTGACAATCCTGCTGATCGCGACGACATTGATCTCCCTGATACCCGTGTTTCTGCAGCATTTTGGAACCAGATGGAAGCCCGGAGTGCGAGGAAAAACACTGTGACTTCCCATAGTGGATCTGGACACCAGCCCATTCGCACCGCACAATAAGTCAAGGTGCACCCCACGGAGACAAAAGCCCCGGATTCTGGAGAATCACCGATGAAGAAAACTTTGCTTTGCATTTGGTTGTGTCTGCCGGTGGCCGGCTTCCTGTATCACATGTCTGCCGGTGAGGCTCATGGTCGGATGGACCAGTTGGGGGCACACCTGCGTCTGGGCAAACGTCTGGCCACGCAGGAATTGTTCCAGCCAGCGATCAGTCAGTTTGATCAGGCTCTTGAGCTGGTTCCGGCGGAGGATGCTGAGTTGCAGACGCAGCTTCGCCTCGAAAAAGCCATCGCGGGCATTGAAAACGCGGGCCTGCCGGAATCTGTCGAAGAATTGAAAAAGCTGATCGGCGAGGTCACCGCAAAAGATTCAGTTGACGCAGTCAGGCAATTCGAGGCTCCGGTAAGGGAGTCACTGGCTCGATCACAGTATTACCTGACCTGGCTGATGCGTCTGGAGGGTGTCCCGAGGGACGATTGGGAACCAGAGATTGAATCTGCGAGACAGAATTATCGACTGCTCGCCGAACGCGCAAGTGAAAGCGGCAACAAGGCAGAGCAGCTGCGTCAACAGGAAAACCTTGAGGCCGTGATTCGCCTCGAACAGATGGCGTTGGACGATCTGCAGGGGCTCCCAATTCCGCGACCATGTCAGTCATGCTGCAGCAACTGTCGTTCACGACGCCCCGGCCCACCACGGAGTGGCAAACAGCCGAAAGATGCCAGAGGAGCGACAGCAGGTCCTCCTGCGGACGGCTCCGGTTCCTGACAGGGTGTCCTTCCGGGACAGCAGTTCTTCATTCAGGTCTCGAATGAAGTGATCCTTTTATGCCATTCTCCTCAAGCCCGTGGTCGCTTTGAGGACTGGGGGCTTTCATGCAATTGCTGCGAACACCGTTATTTGTGCGCTCTTTCCTGTTGCTGGCCTGTGCAGCGCTGCCAGAACAATCTGCATACGCATTCCCACAGGCCAGGACACTGGTCCCGTTGAAGAAGCCTGCAGCAACCTCCCGCGCATTGCCGGTCCTGCCCCCCAAAGTCGTCGCTGAACCACCTCAACCCTCTGTGGATCCTGATACCCCACAGATTGAGACCACTGATGGAGCAGCGACGACACCGGAAGATGCCAGTGCCGCCGCTGAAAAGCAAAATCGGCTGCGGGCCCTGCAGACCATGGATTTTGATCGCCGACCGTCGGCGATACTCAAAGCGTGGTCAACCTCTGAACTGCCAGTGTCTGCAATCGATCAAAGCAACGAGGATGCAGCTGAAGCAAACCCACTGGCTGCGACTACAAAGATCATATCCGGCCTTCAGCTTGCTGTGACGCAGGGAAACTGGACCCAGGTCGGTGACTATCTTGAGCAGCTTGTCGAGGATGAGAGACTGGTGGCCTGGAACCAGATTGTCTCGTCGCTGCAAATGGGTCCGCGGTCCTCACCCAAAGCACGAAATGGCCAGATCATTGGTGAGAAAAACATCCTGAAGGCAGCGGATATCCTGCAGTTGGCAGAGATCTATCCGGCCGATTCAATTCCTGAAGAAGCCGCTCAACGAGTCGGCAGACTTGCCGCAACTTGTTCCAACGAAGGCGAGAGCCCGCAGGAACTTGAAGTGCAGTTAAGTCAGCATCTCCAGCAAGCTCCACCCGAATCACTGATTGACGCGCCCACGGCGGTGAGGATTCTTTTTGCTGCAGGTCAAAACAAAGCAGCGGCGTCGATCCTGCCCCAATTGGAAGTGGATCAGGCGTCACCCGATGCGGAAATGCTGCTGTTGATTGCCACGATACGCCACGATGTCTGGAAGAGTTCCGGAAGCTCTGCCGAATTACAGTCGGCATGGAAAGCGACGCTGGCGGCACTTGAGGCAACGGCCGTCTTCACAGAGTCGACAGAGCAGGCTCGGCCCCCTGAATCACCTGCTGAGCTCGAAACACGAAAACGCATCGGGCTTGAGGTACTGCAGATGGCCGTCAGAATTGCTCCTCTTCTCGAAGATGAACTGGGGGGAAACTGGTTGCGAGAAAGTTTCTCCAGCGAAGCCGACAGAGGCCGTCGAATTATGCAGGGAATTGGTGAAACCGCCGCGACCAGCATGGCATTGATGCCAACCGCTCCCGATCAGCGCCTTGATGTCCTCAAGCTGCAGCAGAATGCCGTTTCGGCACTGCTGAGTCAACAGGGTGACAGTCCGGAAGACTGGCAGACCGCACTCAATCTCATGCTGATTAACTGGCTCCGTGAAGCAAGGTACTCACAGGAATTTGATTCTTCCGTCCAGCGCGGGCCGTCACTGCAGCGTGACAATTTTGGTAACTACTATTACAAGCAGGACGATGCCAACAGGCAGAATCAGGCTCGAATTCAGTCGGGAATGCCTACCGCCATCAACTCCGGCAAGCTTCTGGACATCCTTCCGGACGAAAGATTTCTCAAATTCCTGGACCCCGCGGTATTTCCCACATTCGCATCAACGACCGCAACTTTGCTGCTGAAAGTTCAGGAAGAAACAGAAGCGTTCCCATGGATCGAGAAGTTGGCGGAATCACACCCTGACGACGCCGTACAACTGGTCCGGACGTTTCTCGAAACATGGTCCACAAACAACGACCCGAACAGTAATCGACGACGGACCGGTGTATACATGTTTTCGTTTGGATTCAATCAGCGGCTGAATGCGATCCCGTTGACTCGCAGCCATCAGCAAAGAAATCTGCAGGAACTCGCAGGTTGGGTGCAGCGGATTCGATCACTGCAGCTTGAAGGAGTTGACGACACCTGGATCGCAAAAGCATTCACCAGCGTGCACAGTTCTGCCGAAGTTTATCAACTCGCAGAACTGCAGACTGTATTTGGTGATCCTCAGGACATTGCCCCAAAGACGATGTCCATCTTGTTGTCCCAGATGCGGAATAACCTGGCAACGCTTTGGCGTTCACCACAGGTTCAGCAGAACAGCAAAACGAATCGTCGGAAACAGGAGATCGAGGCTGAGGTTGTTCGCGGCTACCAAACGGCAATTACTCTTTGTCGCGACGCACTTGGAAACACCCCCGACGAATGGCAACTGATGATGCAACAGGGAGCACTGGAGCACGATCTTGCCAACTACAACAATGATCTTGCGCGCTCCTCAGACTTTCTCAACCAACGACAGCAGGCGTTGGAGACATTACAGGCGGCCGCAGACAGCTACGTTCGAAATGTTGCGGAGCTGGACGCAAAAGACTACTCGGTAGAGCCGTTCAATACGTGGTTCTATGCCAGCCTCGGAGACGCATCGATTCAACAGATCACTCCGGATCGCAACCCGCTGCTGGAACAGTTCAGGTTAATTTCGGAATCCATGGCGAAGATCCCGCAGGCAAGCCTTCTAAGACACCGTGAAATGTTCTGCAACGATCTCTTCGCGCGAATGAGCGGAGTGAATCCGGCGGTGAAATTCCGCTTCGTTCGAGAAGGGCTGCAGATTATTGGCGACGAAACACAGGGCCGGGAAGCTCGGAAAGTGTTTGAGTACTACAGTGATCTCGTCTCCGAGATCAGCCTCATGGCGGAAATTGATGGTCCACTGGATGTCGGCAGCGACACTCCGTTCGGAGTGCTGATCTCAATCAGACATACCAGAGCCATTGAACGCGAAGCCGGGGGCTTTTCAAGATATCTGCAAAATCAAAACAGTGGAGGTGGGTACTTCTACAATAATGGTCGTCCGAATGAGGACTATCGTGACAAGTTTGAAGATGCGGCACGCCAGGCACTTGATGAACACTTCGAAGTGCTGTCCGTCACCTTCGAACCGGAGTCTGTGCAGTCCATCCCCGACGATGAACCGGGATGGAGAAAAACACCCTACGCCTGGATCCTGTTGAAGTCTCGTGGTCCTGAAATCGATCGACTGCCTGCGGTCCGTCTCGACCTCGATTTCCTCGACACCACCGGTTATGTGGTACTGCCGGTGGAGTCACCAGTTCTGTCGATCAATTGTTCAGATTTGGCTGCGGCGGCCCCACGGCCGTTTGAACAACTCTCAATTACACAGACTCTTGACGAACGAATGGCAAAACAGGGGGAATTGCTTCTGGAAGTTAAGGCAACAGCGCGGGGGCTGGTTCCTGAACTGGATCAGATCCTGCAACTGAAATTTCCAGGCTGTGAAGTTGTTTCAGTGGATGACGGGCAGCTTTCTGTCTCCAGCTTCGATGATTCTTCGACGCAGCCCGCAGTTCTCTCTGAACGGATCTGGAACGTTACGCTCAACAAAGCCCCCCAAACCGACGCCAGTACCTTCGTGTTTGCAAGCACGCAAATCGCCGCGGCTGATGCAGACGTCCTGTATCAGCGATACAACGACGCAGACCTGCAGTCTGTCGAACAACACATCCAGTTCCTCGCAGAAAGCGGCGTCAACCAACCTGTCAACAAAACCCTTCAGGCTGTTCTTGCGGTGCTCATGTTGGCCGCCTTTGCCGTAACCGGAATGGTCCGGTTTAGACAAAAGACTGTGCAGGCAGCCAACTCGCAGGACTCAGTGAGGGTCTACCCGAGGGGATCTGTCGATGCCTTCACCGCTGCTGGTATGCTTCGACGGGTCTACTCTGAATGTGACTCTTCCGAGGAGCAGGAGCAACTTCGCAGGGCCATCGATCAGATTGAGTCGATCTGGTTTTCAAACACCTCTCCGGACGAGTCAGCCAGTCTTGAAGAACTTCTGTCGCCGTGGTTCCAGTTTGAAACTGCGAATTCCTGACGGTCGAGCAAAAAGCAGCCACTCCAGTGGCCTGCGGCGACATGAGACCGCAATGGCAACTTTCCGGGTGACTCGATGCCATTGCCGCGACCGTGGGCAGCCTGCGGAACGGTTCGCGGGAAAGTGTACAGGAATTTGGCCAGCGACCTTGCGCTGACTGCGGCCCCTCGTTCTGACTCATGAGAGACCAACAGGTTTGGCCTGCGCGCAAAAAAACGCCGCCATCTCCAAAGGCGATGGCGGCGTTCGTCCCTCGTCATTGAGCCAACCTGATTGTCAACCGATGAATTCCGGAACCACCAGTTTTGGAATGATCCCGGCCTCATACCCCCGACGCAGCAGAAGTCTAACAGCTTCGCGGCCCTTCTCGCCAAAGTCGATGGTCCAGTCATTCACATACATCCCGACGAATTTATCGGTCTTAGCCAGATCAAGGTCGCGACCGTACTTCATCGCGTGGTCCAAAGCCGCCTGCCGATGCTCCAGTCCATAGACAATGCTCTGCTTCAGATACTCAGTCACTTCCAGCATCGCCTCCATCCCCAGGTCGCGACGGATCGCGTTCGCCCCGAGCGGAAGGGGGAGGCCGCCAGTTTCGTCATACCACCACTTCCCGAGGTCAACGATGAGGTTGAGCCCCTGGCTGCCGTAGGTCAGTTGCCCCTCATGGATAATCAGCCCGGCATCGTACTTACCCTCTTCCACAAGGTTCAGGATCTGGTCAAATTCTTCAACCTCGTATTCGAAGCTGTCCCCGAGCAGCAGACGCAGTGACAGAAAGGCGCTGGTCAGCGTGCCGGGAACTGCAATGCGTTTCCCTTTGAGATCATCGATCTTCATCGGCTCTCGGGCTACGACCATCGGTCCATAGTTGTCCCCCATACTTGCCCCGGAAGCGCACAACGCGTACTTGTCTTCCACGAAAGCGTAGCCGTGAATACTGACTGCGGTGAGTTCAAGCTCTCCCTCAAACGCTCTCCGGTTGAGTGACTCAATGTCCTGCAGTTCGTGTGTGAACTGATAATTCCCGGTATCGATTGCGTCGTTCGCCAGGGCGTGAAACATAAATGCATCATCGGGGTCCGGACTGTGGCCAACACGAATCAAGGTTTTTGTGGTGCTCATCGCCTGCCTGACTAGAAGATCTGATTTCATGAAAGGAACAGCAACCCTCGGGTCGCAAAATACACTATCAGCGTTTCGGCCTGAACCGGACGTGTGAGGCCCGGATTTCCGGGTGAACGCGTCTCCCGATGGCCGTTTGTATACAGGACCCGCATGTCACAGTAGACAAAACCGCAGAGATTTCACTGCAGTTAACTGTCGGAATGTGCTTTCAGCTGATTTCAGACAACGCTGAAAAACTGTTCAACTCCACAATCCCGTGCGTGGTGACTCATTAGCCGTAGCCTGCAATTGCTCGTACAGCGCCCGTTGCTCATCTGAGAGTTCCTTTGGCACTGTGATTCGAATGACGACAATCTGATCCCCCGGGGCGCTGGACTTCGGATTCCTGACTCCCTTCCCACGCAGACGGAGTCGTGCACCACCGCTGGTCCCAGGTGGAATTGTCAGCATCACAGGGTCATCACCGAGGAGCGGTACTTCCACCCTCGCTCCCAAGGCCGCTTCGGATGGCGTCAATGGCACATCCACAAGCAGATTCCAACCTTCACGTCTGAACCATGGGTGCGGGGCTATTCGGACCGTGACCATCAAATCGCCGGACGGAGCACCACCGGCTCCCGGCTCCCCCTGCCCGGTCAGACGGATCGTCTGGCCGCTGCTGACCCCCGCAGGAATCCTGACCGTAATCTGACTCTCAGTGCCGCTCTGTTCGACACTGAACGAATACTCGCCTCCCTGAGCGGCAACCGTGAACGGCACCGTAACTTCAGTGGTGATATTGCTGCCTTTGCGTGGACGTTGCTGGCTGCGACGCCCACCACCGCCAAAACCACCCCCAAACATTCCGCCGAGGAGATCCTCCAGATCAACCTGACCGCCACCGCCGCCACCGAACCCCTGAAATGGATTTCCACCTCCAAAAGGACTTTGCCCACCGCGAAATGTCTGTCCGAATTGATCGTACTGCTTTTTCTTTTCCGGGTTCCCGAGCACTTCCCATGCTTCAGTGACCTCTGCAAACCTGGCCGCGGCCTGCTTGTCTCCTGGACGTTTATCAGGATGCAGTTCACGCGCCAATTTCTTGTAGGCTTTACGCAATTCATCCTGTGTCGCGCTGCGGGAAACTCCCAGCACGTGATAATAATCCGGATTGGACACAGGACCACTCCTTCAGCAAATTCTCTGTGCAGTAAGCACCATTGCAAACGCCGACTGGTTTCAGACTGATTCGACGCCTGCTTTTCCTGAGTGATAAACAGTTCTCCGCCGCCGGCCGTCTGTAGGGAGAAAGCACTGTTCCCCATTGCAGGCCGAGCGGGATTATAAACAGTCCGCACCGTAGCCGTGCAATCTGCCGGAATCTTCCAACTCGTGAGACAGCTTTTCCAGAAATGCGGCTATCAGAAGCCTCAATTTGTTCTGAGCTGCCTGCCCGGTTTCGGTCACCTCGGTATGATCCAATGGCGTCTCACCAATTCCTGCCGCAACGTTGGTTACACAGGAGATACCAAGTACAGCCCCGCCGCGACTACTCACAGCCATAGCCTCGGGAATCGCGCTCATCCCGACGGCATCTGCCCCCAGAAATCGCAGCATTTTCACCTCCGCAGGTGTTTCATAAGCCGGTCCCGGCATCATCGCATAGGTTCCAGCTGGACAGTCCTTTGCAACTGGCAACGACTGAAATTTTTGCAACAGACGAGGACACCAGATCCTGTGGCCATGGACGTGTTGAACGGAGGAATCTGACTGCGTGCCGCAACTGCCATCGCCGGCAACAACCGGGACTCGTATTGAATCCCGGATCAGCATCAGATCTCCCGGAGTGAGGTCGCGACGAATCCCGCCCACCGCATTTGTAACCACCAGAACCCTCACTCCCAGCTCTGACATCAGGACCCCCGGAAAAATCACGGCTGATTCACCAACACCCTCGTAGAGGTGCACCCGGCCCTGCTGGATAATCACCTTAAGCTGCCCCAGTTGTCCCACAATGAAGCGACCGACATGTCCGGCAACACCCGGAGTCACCATTCCGGGCAGATCTCGAAAACTGACGACGGCACTTCTTGAATCGAGGAGGTTGTCAGCCGCACCTCCGAGACCGGATCCAAGGACCAGTCCAACATCAACAGACCAGTCTGCAGGTAATCCACCAAGTTTCCGAAAGTGTTGTGCAGCAACACTAATCATCGGCCTGTTGCTCCCACTGCCGCAGGACCAACGCAATTTGTTTTAAGCTGGAGCATCCTGAACTTTCCAGCCGGCTGCGGCGAAGAGTGGCACATACACCCGGGGTATCCAGAGTCGGTCTTCCGTCGCCGCAACCTGTGGATAATTCTTTGGGTGCAACAAGACATCACTGTCTGAATTCAGGTCAATCAGAAACCGTGACGGGAAACTTCGTCGTGCCAGGAAACGCAGTTCAAAGGGCTCCAGCAACAATGGACGCATTCTGTCAAACAACCCCAGATGCTGGCTGCGAGCCTTGCGAACAGCATTCCTCGCCGATTCCAGCTCCCGATCGTTCTGCGCCATCTCTTTGGCACCTCCTGGGGGAATGACAGCATCCTCCGGGTTTTCCGGACGGTCCCAGGGATTCACGTTTGGCCAGATGAAATAGGGGAATGCACGCCCTCTCTCCAGCAGTCGCAGGTTATAAGACGGCGGCCGAGGCGTGGGGACCGTTCGCTCCGGCTGGTTTCTGTTCAGCATACACAGCAGGCGACCGTAACGATCCATCACCTCAAACCCGAAGTTCATGTAGTAGCCGAACTCGTCCAGGTCCTGCTGCATGACCTGCATGTCACCTTCAATCAGTCGACGAAAATCAGCTCCCGCCTGTTCCGCGTGATAGTGATGATCCGCTGCAGCGCCGGAACCGGTTGCTGTGCTGACGCGAGCAGCCATCGCAGCCGGCATCGGCTCCGGAAATTCCCCCCACTTGTCAGCAAGCGGTTCAGAAAGCAATTCCTCCCATTGCGGCGAATCCAGCGAAACGAAACCGCCACCGGGAAACTGAAAGCTCACCTCCGGCGTATCAATTCCAAGCAATCGAACTCCCAGATTACCGTTCAATCGCACATTCACGGTATCACCATCGTGAACAGCATCCGACGGAGGAACGAGGCCATGCGAACCATCCGGGGGCGCAGCGAAACCGGTGGTACGGTTATTGAATGAGTCTGTACGAATCGCTTTTGCAGGCATGAAACACCCCCAGTGAATTACTCGGACTGCTGCTGTCGACAAAATCCTTGACCGCGAAGCGGTATCGCCGGACTACCCACACGGAAAATCCACCAGTACTTTCTGAGCCCCATCCTCGCGATCGCGAAAGACCCGAAATGCGTCATGAATCTCAGCAAGCGGAAATCGATGAGTCAGCAGCACGTCGAAATCAACACGCCCCTCGTGGATCCATTGCATGGCCAGAGGGAACATTGTCTTGAACGAAGGATGAATACTCGTTGTAACGGTGACGTTCTTCCACATCGCCTCGTGAAGCGCGACACCGTCTGATGTGTGCGGGGGAACACCGAACAGCAAAACGATTCCCTCTTTACGAACAAGTCGAACTGCGGCATTGAAGGCCTGCTGAAGATGACCAACAGCTTCAATGACGACATCCGGCCTGCCACCTTCAAGAATTCGTTCGACCTCCTCAGCTGCCTGTTCTCCGGTGCTGCAGACAACGTCCGTAGCCCCCATTGCATGGCTGAAATTCAGTCGGGACGATATTGGATCAATCCCAATAATCCGACGGGCCCCCAGCGACCTCAGTCCGGCATTAAACATTTGCCCGATTGGCCCCTGCCCCAGAACCACAACGTCGCGACCGATCATATTCGGAAGACGACTGAGGGCTTTGAGCACAGTTCCGAACGGCTGCGCCAACAGAGCTTTTTCATTTGACAGTTCTTCCGGAACAGCAATCAGCTGTTCAGAGGATACAACGAAGCGTTCGTACAGGCCCCGCTGGCCATCAGGAACTGCCACCACCCGTGTACCGGCCGGCCAGTCGGCCGCGTGACTCTCCACCACCACGCCAGCAATTTCGTGCAGACTCATTCCGGGAGGCTGCGGATAGGGTATTGCGTGTCCCTCAAATTCACCGTCATAGAAGGGGAGATCAGAGCCGCACAGACAACCAAGTGACGACTGGAAAAGCACAAGCCCATCGCCTTCAGCACCGGCAGGCAATTTCGGCTCGGGAACATCAATCAGGTGGATCTCCCGACAAGCCGTGATTTCACCCCCCAACATTAGACAGCCTCCGTATTGATGTGCTCGTGCCCGACGAATTCAGATGATGCCAACCTCGATAACTGCCCGACCGGCGAGTCTTACTTTTGGATAGTCCATCTGCAAAGTCTACAGAATTCCGGCAAGCTGTAAGGCCGTAAAACGGCCCGAAATACTTTCCCTGACGGGAAACTCAACCAAAACTTCCCAGGTCAGACGAATTGCACTTCATGAATGACCGGTTTCGTCCTGCTTCTCCCGAGCCAACTTCCCGGATTGTCATCCCCCAATTCGAGCGGAAGTTGACTTTTCGGCAATTCACGCCGATTCAGAATGTGAGAGGGATGCACCGCGTGCGGAGACACCGGGAAACAGAGATGTCATGGAAGACAGCGTGCCAAACTTCAATCAGGCTTCGCTGATGACGGACTCATCGAGTTATAAGACAGCATGGTACAGCAGGATGGGCATTCGATCCGTAGCGGTCGCGGCTTTCTTACTTCCACTTGCAGTCTCTTCACTGGTCAAGTTGCGGATGCACAATGATGTCGTGGGGTGGCTGCCCGATGACGATCTGCAGGCTGAAATCCTTGCCTGGTACCAGGAGACATTTCCTCAGGACGAGTCCGTGCTGGTGTCATGGGATGACTGCACAGTCACTGATCCGCGCATCCTCCAGCTAAAACGCAGGCTCACCGGTGTCACGCGAAACGAGGCCCGGGAAGGTGGCTCCCCCTATATTTCCAAGGTAACCACCCCGGCTGATGTCCTGCAGAAAATGGCGACAGGGACAGATGATCTGGAGGCTTCACTGCAGCAAACTGTAGGATTGCTGACAGGCAACGGACCACTCTGCGTGGAATTGAGCGAGACAGGCCGCCGATTCAGCGTCAATCTGACGAGAGCCGCAAAGATTTCCGTCCGCAAACAGTTCGGTGTTGAGCTGCATGAAGTCAACAGCACACTCGCGGTCCCTTCCGCCGAATTGATTCCTGCGGACGACGCGAAGGCAGTGGGGATTCACGACTCGCTCAAATTCTGGCAGTCTGAACTCCCTCCAGCAGATCTGCAGTTCACCTGGGAGGATATGAACCTCAATCAGCGGCAGACCGAGTTGATCATCGAGTGCATTGAGGCAATCTCCCTGGCGGCAGACGAGTCCGGCAAGCCGGTCGTGCGAACCTGGTTTGTGCCCGGGTCTGTGGCTGCCGTATCTGTCAGCCTGACTCCGCAGGGGATGCTGGAACCTGAGACCGCCGTCGCTGCGATCCGAGAGGCAGCAGTACAGTGCGGAATTGCTCCGGAAAATCTGAGGCTGGGAGGAAGTACGATCGCGGGTACCTCCGTCAATGCCGCTGTTCGCAGCGCGTCGTGGAATACCGAGGCACCGGTTTGGAAACTATGGCAACGGTCTCCGATGGCACTGGCAGCGATTGCGGGCTTTGTCTGCAGCTGGCTGACTCTTCGCAGTCTGAAACTTGCGGTCCTTGTTCAGGGTGTTTCCATTTTTACTGCAGTGCTTGCAACCGCGTTGATCGTCCCAACTGGAGGGACCATGAACATGGTGCTCATTGTAATGCCAACGCTGCTGCTGGTGATTTCTGTTTCAGGTGCCATCCACCTCTGCAATTACTGGAAGAAGGCTCCCGGGAAAACAGCCGAGGAATCAGTGCGGTATGCGATCGCGCAGGCGTGGGTTCCCTGTGTGCTGGCCGCTGGAACCACGGCAATTGGTTTGGCATCTCTGCTCGTGAGTAATCTCGTTCCCGTGAGGGACTTTGGCATTTACAGTTTTGCAGGATGTTTGATTTCGGTTGCCTGTGTTCTGCTGCTTCTTCCGGCCGCGCTACTCCATTCAAAAGCACCTGCTTCGAAATCCCACTCGACGGGAGAAGCTGTTTTTCGCAGGCTTGCTCAGTTGGTTACACAGCGTCCGACGTTTCACATCGTCACCAGCCTGGCGGTGATCGTTGTCGCGGCCTGGGGGCTGCAGTGGTTCCGTACGGAGACAAAAGCGATCCGCTACTTCCCGGACGATTCAAGAATCGTAGCCGACTACGAATTCCTTGAGCGGAATCTTGCCGGCATCGTCCCGGTGGATACCATCGTGCGGTTCAGCGCGTCACAGCAGAGCAGTACCAAATTCCCGCAGCGTGCTGCAGCAGTCGCAAAGCTGCAACAGGCTCTCGAGCAGCACGAGGAAGTCAGTGGATCGCTCTCACTGGCCACTTTCCTGCCTCAAAACATCAGGCAAATGAACCTCATGCAGCGAAAGATTAAAAATGCTGCAGATAACAACGAGAGCGGCAAGTCAGGGGCAGCATCGCTGCTGACGTATGCGAAGACCGATGTTCGGGTTTCGGGACAGAGCGATCAGTTCCTGCAGCGGGAAGGCGATGAAATCTGGCGAATCTCCTGCCAGTCCAGCATTCTTTCCGACTGCGACTATCGCGTGCTGACCACTCAGCTGAACGAAATTGCCGAAAACTCTTTCCGCGATTTCCCCGATGGCAGTCCGGAAACGCTGGTGACCGGTCTCGTTCCAGTATTCATGCGTACCCAGGAAGCCTTACTCGAGAGTCTCGTCTCCAGCTTCGGACTGGCAGTGCTGCTTATCGCAGGAGTCATGTCAGTTCTGCTTCGCAGCATCCCGGCGGCTCTGCTGGCAATGATTCCCAATGTCGCGCCGGTGATTCTGATTTTCGGTTTGCTCTGCTGGGCTGGTGTGCATGTCGACACTGGAACCATGATTACTGCATCCATTGCCCTGGGCCTCGCCGTTGACGGAACGCTGCACCTGATCAAATGCTTTCGCATGGAACTGATTCGCGGGCTTGACCGGCAGGAGGCAGCAACAGAGGCACTTGTTCACTGTGGTCCTGCACTGATGCAGACCAGTATCGTTGTCGGCCTCGGAATGTTGACGCTCTCACCGGTTGAACTTCTTCTCATCAGTCGTTTCGGTTGGGTCATGGCAGCTCTGGTCGCTGCCGCGTTTTGGGGCGACTACATCGTTCTGCCAGCACTACTGGCGGGACCGCTGGGGAAACTTCTGACTGTCTCCAGCGAAGCCGCTGCGGACGAGCCGCACACAGAACCAAACACTCTGCCGACGCCCACCTCGGTCGCATTAAAGGCTCCTCATTTCCTTGCGGCGAAACATGCTGACACCCAACTCGTCGATCTCGTTTCTCAGGACGAGAATTAGCCGAGCTTCTACTGCATCGGCATAGCCGGAAGCAATACGGCATCTAAACTAGAGACGCAGTAAGCAGTCATCTGGCAGGCAGCTTACCTTAAAACGCCGGCAGGGGTTTACAGAGTGACCACACCTGCACAATCGGATTTTCCACTGCTGGCTGTGGTCTACATTCCGCCTTTTCGGGGTCTGACAACAGCGAACCCGCGCAGGAGCATCTGTGTCTGAATACGTTGAACCACTTGGTATGCGTGTCCTGATTCGCAAGGACGAAGCCCGCCAAAAAACACGCGGAGGAATTGTCCTTCCAGATAATTCTGAGATTCCGACCATCACCGGTCGTGTCGTAGAGGTCAGCGTGCAGATTGACCGCAACGAAGACTTCCCGATCAGAAAGTATGACAAGGTTCTGTTTCATCCCAAGGACGCGATCCCTGTCGATTTCGAGGGCAACAACCTGCTCTTCGTCGT
The DNA here is from genome assembly GCA_017859815.1 of Planctomycetota bacterium. GTDB lineage: Bacteria > Planctomycetota > Planctomycetia > Planctomycetales > Planctomycetaceae > SXXK01. Next base: position 45,905 of record JAFMMM010000007.1, read on the forward strand.
GCCAATTGAGGACATCGTTGCGGTATTTCGCAGAGAAACAAAACGCCGGTCTGCCGACAAGTCTCAGGACGATTAGGCCCGACCCGGAAGACACAGTCGTGTTCGAGGAGGGAGGTTGAAGCATGCTGACCGGATTTCTGCGCAACTACTTACCGCGACACCGCAACAGATTTAATCAGTTGCTGCATCTGGTCGGGGTTCCGGTAACGTTTGTCGCTCCCCCCATCCTGCTGGCGACGGGCGCCGAATGGCAGTGGCCGCTGGCTTCGTTTCTGTGCGGATATGCACTCCAACTGGCAGGACACGCAATTGAGGGGAATGACGCAGGCGAGGTTGTGTTTGTCAAAAAAATGCTTCGTATGCCTTATACCGAGTACGGACCTGAGTCCGAATATTCAAGCTGTGAGGGTCATAACGACGATAAGACAGGCAGTTGACGCTCGCAATCGCTTTGAGTGGCACCGTTTGAGGTGCACCAGACTCGCGGCGGGCATCAACACCCTCGCCGCTCCGCCCAGAGTGCTTCCGGAATCACTGGCAAGCGGCAAATCTTGCTGCTTATCACGTGACAGGACACCTCATGCTCCCGCTTTTGGCTCGAACGATAAGCCACGGCAATGAGCCTCAATCGCCTTTCCAGCCCTGCATCCGTCATGGTTTCTGTCGGTCATTTACGCTTCTGCTGGTTTCAACGGCGTTGTCTGCTGGCTGCACAGGCCCCTCGCTCACCGTCGAAGACCTGCAATACTGGGATGGGGCAACGAGAACGACCGATCAAAAACGGCATCACACCGCGATTGAATACCCGCTGATTGACAATCAGACGACCGAGACCGTTACAAAGAGTCTTGAGCCGAGAAGCATTGCTCGAAGAGTGGAAGACGAAGTGAGGGACTTGCCCCTGCACGAGGCGATCTTTATTGCCCTGTCACAGAACCGAGTCATCGAAAACAGTGCGCTCGGGGGAATTGGTGCCTCCAGAGTCCTGACGAGCCCGCAGGCTGTCCCTTCTGTCTACGACTCTGCAATCCAGGAAACTGGGGTTCTGTTCGGAAGACGCGGTCTTGAAGCCGCGCTGAGCGATTTCGACACTCGCCTCGGAACATCCGTAAACTGGGGCAGCGGCAACACCTCAAGTTTTGAAACAGAACTGCAGAAGTCTCTGGCTTCGGGGGGGGCAATCAGCCTGTTCCACAGATGGAATCAGCCCGGCTTTGGACAGGACGACTTCATCGGACAACTGGGAGCCCGGCTGCGACAACCACTCATGGCGGGGGCAGGCACAGAATTTACCCGCATCGCCGGCCCGATCCGCCCAGGCTTTGGTGCTATTGCTGGGGTGAGCCAGGGAGTTGTAATCGCTCGCATCAACCAGGACATCACGCTGGCGGACTTCGAACTGTCTGTCAGAAACGCTCTGCGAGACATCGAGTACGCCTACTGGGATCTTTATCTGGCTTACAGAGTTTACGACGCTACCGCTGCATCTCACCGCAGTGCACACCAAACGTGGAAAGAACTGAACACAAAAGTCGAGCTGGGTAGTGGAGACCTTGTTGAGACATTTCAGGCAGAGGATCGCTTTTTCCAGACACGAGCCCAACTCGAACTCTCTCTGAACTCGCTTTACACTGCTGAAACTGCCCTGCGCCGGCTCATCGGACTCCCGATGAATGACGGCACCGTTCTGCGTCCGTCGACAGAACCGGAGCGCGGTGAACTTCAGCCGGACTGGAAAACGGCACTCAATGATGGTCTCTCACAACGCGTGGAACTTCGCCGACAGAAGTGGCAGATTCGCAGCCTGCAACTGCAACTCAGTGCAGCAAAGAGTCTGATCCGCCCTCAGCTGGATGCTGTCGGATCCTACGCCGCTCTTGGCTCCGGGGACTCACTGATTTCGCAGTCCTCATCAAGCATGTATGGTGGAATGACCGGTAACAGCGATGACGCATGGACGCTTGGACTGGAGATGTCACTTCCTGTCGGACTTCGGCAGTCAAGGAGTCAGATGCGGAACTATGAACTGCAGTTGGCAAAGAACAACGCCATTCTTTCCGCTCAGGAACAGAGCATCGCACACGATATTGCTCAGTCGATGCAGGATCTGTCGGCAGCGTGGGCTGCAGCAAACTCCAATCAAAATCGCATCCAGGCAGCAGAGGGCCGAGTCCAGCAGTTGGCAACTCGTAAATCTGTCGGGGTTTTGACGTCAGATCTTGTGCTGCGTGCTCAGGCCAGCCTTGCTGATGCAGAAGTTGCCTACTACCAGCAACTGATCAACTACAACAAGTCAATTGCAGCCTTTCATCTTGCCACTGGCAACCTGCTGCCGATTTACAACGTCACTCTGGCTGAAGGGGACTGGGACCAGCAGGCGATCGATGGCGCCTTCATGCGAGCAGACGCTCGGACACACGCACTTGAGGACCCAAACCTGCATTCAGCGCCGGAAGTTTTCGCAACCCCGAATAA
>JAFMMM010000455.1 GCA_017859815.1 Planctomycetota bacterium
CGTTCAACCGCGCCCACCAACAGCGTTCACGGCCAACAGCGTTCACGGCCAACAGCGTTCACGGCCGCTGGCTGACCGCTGGGCCGTTTCACGGTTGCCTGCAACAGGAGCGTTTAAAGTGGGAGCGGGGCGGGGGTTGCATTGGCAGCCCCCTCAGAACAGCCAGGCAATGCAGTGACTGTTCGCGTCAACTTCCGTCCGTTCCCATTTCCGTGGTCATGGCTCTGTATGAATCTCACGATAGGCGTAACACATGCGCAGCAAATGAGCGACATTGTCAGCACGCATCTTATCATTGATACGAGCTCGATGAGCTTCGACAGTCTTGGAACTGATGCTGAGTTCTGTTGAGATTTCCCGACTGGAAAAACCGTCGGCAACCAGATCCAGCACCTGTCGCTCGCGGGACGTCAGTCGAGCCATGCTGGCTTCGGTTTCTTCCAGTTCGTCTGCCAGCAGATCATCGTCTGTTTCATAGAACCAGGCGTAGGCTCGCGATGCCAGATCGATCAGCGACTCGACGCGCAGCGGTTTGCAGATAAAGTCAAACGCACCGTTCTTGATCGCCCGCACAGCCATCGGAACATCCGCATGTCCGGCGATCATCACGATGGGCAGGTCGAAGCCTTCTGCGAGCAATTTTTCCTGCAACTCGATCCCACTCATCCCGGGTAATCGCAGGTCGAGAATCAGCACGCCCGGAATTTTTTCGCGATAGTCACGATAAAACTCCATGGCGGTCATGTAATCGCGTACATCGATCTTCTGAGCGACCAAATCTTCAACCAGAGTCGCCCTGACCTCCTGATCATCTTCCACGAAGAACATCGTGAAGGGCTTCCGTTTCCGCGGTTGCTGATACTCCGGCAACGGCGGGGCTGATTTTCGTCCGGACGTCCTGAGACCACGTCTTTTTCGCTGCATGAAAATCTCCGAAACCAATGGTTCGTGACGTGGGAAAAGAGATGCCGAAAGTGAAGCCGTGGAATCGCGGCATCTGCTGCGGTCATGACTTCGAACATTCCGACCCAGTTCGCAACAGAGACTCTCCCATGCCGAAAAGCCTGCCGCTTTCGGTAATGTGACACATCACCACAACATTATCCAGCGGTGCGAGGGGGGATTCATGATGATTTCATGCCTGGCAAATGAAGGAACATCGTTAAGCCACCACAACTCCGGCAGCAGGAACCGCGTGCCCCCCCACAATCTCACCATTGCATCCGGCTCCGGTCTCCGACAAAATCCGGGAACGTGCAGGGGACGTCCACACCGGTGGCAAGAATCGGAATCGTGTTTGCCGTAATTCGGTTGGCGGGGTCCGTTGGGAATCGCTGCATTGCAAAGAGATTTTTCAGGACCTGATTCCCGCTTTCTGATTGAGGCATTTCCGTGACATCGTCTCCCGCTCCCGCCATGCCAGCCAACTTATCGATCAGCAAACTGCGGCGCGGCCTGACGGTGCTGCTGATTGCAGGTCTCACTCTCCCCCAAATTCACGCAGCGGACGATCCGAAGCTGGATTCCGCCATCCGAAGTTCCCTGGACTACCTCTCCACGCTGCAGAAACGCCAGGGATACTGGGAGGCAGAGCAGGGCCAGTATCGTGTGGCAATGACCGCCCTCGCGGGAACAGCAATGCTGGCCGAAGGCTCGACCGCAACTTCCGGAAGATACTCTCAACAGATCCGCCGGGCCGTTGACTACCTGACGTCTATGAGTCGGCCCAACGGACTGATCGGTTATCGCGAAGACTTCCACTACACCTATGGCCATGGCTTCTCAATGGTCTTTCTCAGCCAGGTTTACGGCGAAGAAGAAGATGAACAGCGCCGTGAACAACTTCGCGAAGTCCTGACCAGAGCTGTGCAGTTTTGTGCCGACGCGCAGACAAGCCGCGGTGGCTGGGGTTATGTCTCAGCACGCGAGGGCCGCGACTTCGACGAAGGGTCCACCTGCATCACTCAGGTCCAGGGACTGCGAGCCTGTCGCAATGCCGGTATCCCGGTGTCGAAAGAGATCATCGATCGAGCACGAACCTACATCGCAGAATGCACAACCTCCGAAGGTGGAGTGCAGTACAGTATTCGCGGTGGCGGCGCACGGGCTCCAATCACCGCAGCAGCACTGGCTGCCATGTTCAACGCCGGGGAATACGACACGGACCTTACACAACGCATGAGAAAGTACTGTCGCAGCAACATCTGGCCGGACCGGAAGGTCAACACCAACAACGGTTTCTGGCACTATATGCACTTCTACTACGCCCAGGTGATGTACCGCAATGGTGGCGACGACTGGGAGCAGTACCGAGCCGAACTTACCGAAAAACTCATGCAGGAAATGCGCCCCGGCGGCGGTTGGGGAGAAGGGCAAATCGGACCTGTTTACGCCACATCCCTGAACTGTATCATGTTACTGCTGGAACGAGGTTTTCTGCCGATCTACCAGCGATAGTATCACAGGCAAAAAAATGCCCGGTGAATGTTGATCCCGTCACCACCACGCGGACGAAGCCGCAATCAGTGCCGCGGATAAATCATCGCCGTCGAGGAATCCAATCATGCCCATCAGCACTCTTCACAGTCAAATCCTGAAACACGGTTCTGTTTTTTCGCTGCTGGCAGGATTACTCGTCACTGGCTGCTCGTCAGAAACAGCTCCCCCGGTCACAACCGGCGGCAGCGACACACCGGTAGAAACAGTCGTTGCCCAGGAAACGGCAGAGACACCAGCAGAACCGCAACAGCAGCGAGAATTCAAACCACTGGCGTTTCACACCGGATCGGCGGCAGCCAGCGGAGGATCCGGTCAGCAACCGGGGGCTGCACTGACGACAGACCAAAAAGTCGAATCGGTCATTGACAAGCTGAAGCCGATTCAGATTCTCCTCGGACAGTGGCGAGGGACTACGCGACGCGAATTTGGTGAATTTAAGGCCGTCGATGCCCACGAGTGGATCTGGGACCTGCAGTCCCAACCCGATCAGCCCGCTCTGGTGATCGCCTCAGACAACAGTCCCTATCTGCAAACCGGTCGCCTGACATGGGATCTGGAGCAGCAGGAATTCCTCCTTGAGGGCGAAGACCTCGACGGTAATGCTCGTACTTTCCGTGGCAATTTCACCGAAGAGCCACACGAAGTGCTCGGCGATGACGACAAGCCTCAGAAGGTCTTCCGCCTCGAACTCACTCAGACTCAGCCCGATGATTCCGGCGAACAGTGGCAACTGGCCATCGCACAGCAGGAAAACAATCGCTATCTGCTGCAGGTTGATCGTCGTCGAGGAAATGCCTCGTTTGCACGCCACGACACCGTCTCCACTCAACGAGATGGAACGTCATTCGCCCTCAACGATACAGACTACGCTGAACGTACCTGTATTATCTCCGAAGGTCTGGGCACAACGGAACTCAAGTGGAAGGGGCGATCCTACTGGGTATGCTGTTCCGGCTGCAAAGCAGCTTTTGAGGAAGACCCGGCGACCTGGATTGCTCGCGCCGCAGAGCGTCAGGATAAGAAATCCCGGTAACCAACCCCTGTGCGCACCGAGTGACGGAGTCAATTCGCCATGGTGAAGGTCGCCCCAATGATCGCTGCCGTGGATATTGGAAATACACGTGCCAAGTTCGGGCTGTTCAAAAGACAGGCTGACGGGCAGGTTCACGCACAAACAGTCGAAGCGGTTCCGCTCTCCACTCACCAACAACTGCGAAAAGACCTGCGGGCGTGGTCCGACCGGCATCGCGTGCAGCAGGATGTCTCCGAACTGCTGTTGGCAGGCAGTAACCCGGACCTGCGGTCCTCGCTCACCAGCGACTGGCCCATCAAAACGCCGCAGCCGAATGTCATTCA
>JAFMMM010000456.1 GCA_017859815.1 Planctomycetota bacterium
GTGTGCTGACGGAGTTCAGGTGCAGTTCAACGGCAAGCCTGTTGCTCAGGCAACGTTGTCGATTCAGGGGGATGCTGCGGAAGCGAATGGAGATGATCTTGTCACCATTGGCAGTGCGACGCTGTTCATGATTCGTCGAGCGGGCATGCCAGCGATACGAATGAAAGATACTGAGAATCCGCTGCTGAAGAATTTTCCTGGGGAACAGCGGTATCCGCCCAATCGGCAGTTTGTGACCACAGCATCTTTTACTCCTGCAGTCCCGGGGTTGTTGCAGACAACGATCAATGTACGAGGCGATGCGTTTCAGGAGCCTGTTGCAGGCACGTTATCGTTTCAGCTTGGCGGCAGGCAGTTCAAGCTGACCGCAGTGCCCGATCAGGACGGTCGATTGTTCATCGTATTCCGGGACCTGACGACGGGGCAGGGGACTTACGGCGGCGGCCGTTTTCTTTCTACCGAACCCGTTCGTGATGGTCAGGTCGTGCTGGACTTCAACCGTGCTGTGAATCCTCCCTGTGCGTGGAATCGATGGACCACCTGTCCCTTGCCTGCAAAAGAGAACGCTCTTCCTTTGAAGATTGAGGCCGGGGCAAAGTTGCCGTGAGCAGATCTTCCTCGTGCAGGGGGCGCAGACGTTCCGAACATGCCAGGATCGCAAACTCCGTCCAGTCTGAGCAGGGGGGCGAATCCTTGAAAACGATACTTCTGCGCGGTGACTGCAGTTTCCGGCGGCTTGTTCTGGGTTGTTGTGGCTTCGCGTTGGTTGTGAGCAGTGCAGCTGGCGAATCGATCGATGACAGCGTCCCACCGCTGCCCCGGGAGTTTCGGGGAGTGTGGGTGGCGACCGCATGGAATATTGACTGGCCGTCAAAGTCGTCCCTTGCAGTCATCCGGCAACAGGAGGAAGTTTGCCGGCTGCTGGACCGTTTTCAAAGCGTGGGGCTCAATGCGGTCCTGCTGCAGGTTCGGAGTTTTTCAGATGCAATCTATCCGTCAACCGAACCGTGGAGTCGCAGTCTGGGTGTTCGCGCGGGAGATTCTCCTTCACCGCCCTGGGATCCTCTGTCCTTCTGGATTCGAGAGGCGCATGTGCGGGGACTGGAACTGCACGCGTGGTTCAATCCTCTGCGGGCTGATGCCGGAAGGGAACCTGTGGCGGAAACCCATGTGGCAAGGCGTCATCCCGACCTTGTCGTGCAATATGGAACGGCTCTCTGGCTTGATCCCGGATTCGATCGCACCATTGACTATGTGCTGAAGGAGATGGAGTTCTTGCTGCAGCGATACGACGTGGATGGTCTGCATCTGGATGATTACTTCTATCCCTACCCGAAAAAGAGCGCGGATGGTTCGCTGCTGCGGTTTCCGGACGACAGATCGTACCGGGAATACACTGAGGCAGGCGGGGTTCTCCCGCGAGGCGAGTGGCGACGATCGCGCACGGATCGTCTGGTCATGCTGATGCGGGCACGAATTCGTCGGATTCGTCCGGAAATTCGCTTTGGGATCGCTCCGTTTGGTCTGCCCTGCCGGCGAGACCTTCCACAGATGCGGGGGCTGGATCCATGTACGGAGTTGTTTACGGATGCAGCTGGCTGGTGTGAACGGTCGTGGTGTGATTATCTCAGCCCGCAACTGTACTGGCGGGTTCAGGCTCAGCAGCGGGGGTTCCGGGAACTGTTGAGTTTCTGGTCAGAGCGAGAATCCGAGCGCGTGCGGATGTGGCCCGGTCTGTTTACGGCGAGGGTGAACTCCGACCCGGAGCAATGGCCTGCGGATGAGATTGTCCAGCAAATTCAGCTGACGAGGGAGCTGCTGCAGGTACCAGGACACACGCATTTTTCTGCTCGCAGTTTCCTGCGGGACGAGCTTGCCGATGTTTTGCGGCAAACGGTCTATCGGCAACCGGCGGCGGTGCCGATTCGCTTTGGACTCGAACCAACCGAACTCAGGGAACCATCCATCAGTCTGCACGGAACACAGATTCGAGTGCAGGCACCCGGTCCGCGGCCGAGGATGTGGGTGCTGCAGACCAGAGGGACGGCCACGAACTGGAATCTGCAGATCTTTCCTGGGCGGCACAATGTGCTGCCGCTCGCAACGGGTGTTGCTGAGGTTGCAGTTTCGGGGCTGGATGAGCGAAGTCGGCAGGGTCCAGTCGCGCGGCTTCGTCTTCCGCAGCATCAGGATTTCAGCGGGAATTCGAATTAGGGGCGACGACGGTGCCGGAGACTGTGAATGGCAATGGTTGTTTCCGCCCTCGAATTTTCACGGACATGGGCTGCACAAAACGACCTTCGCCGGATGCGGTCCTGAACGTCAGTTTCAGAACATGAAGTTTTGCATTGTCCTCGCTGACTTCGGTCCGAAAAAACTCTTTCATCGTGCCAAAATCAACGGATTCCACGGCGAATGGGCGGTTGCCCTTGATGACCAGGGAAGCCACTACTTCCTGTCCGGCGGGAATGGTTCTCAAGCTGATGCTGGGATTGGAAATGACAATGTCGGGGACGACTCTGCCCTCGACAAGCACGGGAACGTAGGGATTGGCTGCATCATCGGTAACAAGCGTCAGGTACTCCAGAATGCGTCCCTGCGGCATGTCAGATGCAAGCCGTACGTCCAGCTCGTAGAGCACATTGATCCCATCGGCGGGGGTGACTTCGCGTTTCTTTTCGGTCACGGCGGTCACAAGGCTCTTGTTTTGAGAACGCACATCCAGAATCTTCCATTCCGGTCGACCGGCATAGGAGATCTGTAGTTTTCGTGCCGCTGATGAGCCCTCGTCGACAGCTCCAAAGTCTGCCTTACCCGGATCCAGCACAATATCGGTGCGGATATAAACAGACACGGGAATTCTGACTTCTGCAAACTGGGGTGCGTCGAACACGATTGTCAATGCGGTGTCTCGTTGCTGCCGGAAGGAACGAGTGTTGATGCTGACGCTGATTGTGGACTTTTCTCCGGGCTGCAGCAGCGTCTTCGATGGTCGCCCTGCTTCGGCGCAGCGGCAGGCGGTCGTGACCTGGGCGATATGGACCTGCGTGTTGAGCTTGTTGGTGACCGTGATTGTACGTACGGCAGACGATCCCGTTGCAACGACTCCGAAATCCAGTTTCTTTTGATCGACCAGCCCGCCGGCCCAGTCATCCTGTGCACAGAGCACCGGCTGGGATGCTGCACAGGAGAGAATCATGAAGATGGTTGCCAGGCCGCGGTGGGAGGACATGCTGCACTCATTCCGTCGAGAAACATGGTTTGACTGAAGGGCCAACGCGAGAGGGGACAGGGTTCCCGTTCGGTGAAACTCTGTCGCGGATCTTTCTCCCCCTGATTTTTACATGCTTCGGCTGCAAACTCCAGCGTGCCGGTTCTTCTGGGCACGTCACCGGGGCGGCAGCAGTGCAAATGTGAGACAGGGACGCGGGTCGTCGACGCAGGCTGCATCAGAGATCCAGTCCACCAAGCTGACGGACCGCTTCGTAGGCGACGGTATTGACTGTGCTGGCAAGATTCAGACTGCGAACAATCGGATGTGTGGGCAGTCGCAGATTGCGAACGGGCTGTTCGTCAAGGATGGAAGGCGGGAGCCCTCGGGATTCGCTGCCGAACAACAGGATGTCCCCGCGGCGGAATTCAGCATCCCAGACCAGTCGAGTGGCATGCCGGGTCAGGCACCAGATCTGAGCGTCCGGAAGTCGTTCCACCACTTCTGCGAAGCTGTCAACAACTTCCCAGTTCACGTGCTGCCAGTAATCGAGGCCGGCGCGTCGCAGCGAACGTTCGTCAATTCGAAATCCGAGCGGACGAATCAGCCACAGACGGGCTCCCACGGC
>JAFMMM010000091.1 GCA_017859815.1 Planctomycetota bacterium
ACGGAATTCCTGATGTACTCGGCAGCCTCCTGCTCCGCATTGCCACCGATCTCACCGATCATCAGGATTCCCTCGGTACCCGGATCATCCTGAAACATCTTCAACAGCTCGATGTAGTTTGTGCCATTGATCGGATCGCCCCCAATTCCCACAGCGGTACTCTGCCCCAGACCAACGCGGCCCAGCTGCCACGCTGCCTCATATGTCAGCGTACCACTTTTACTGATGATCCCGATCGTCCCCGGCTGATGAATATAACCCGGCATGATTCCGATCTTGGCCACGCCAGGCGTAATCACTCCGGGGCAGTTCGGGCCAATCAGCCGCGATGCAGATCTCTCCAGACCTCGTCGGACCCGCAGCATATCCATGACTGGAATGCCTTCGGTGATCGCCACAATCAGTTCCATGCCGGCATCGGCAGCTTCCAGAATCGCATCAGCACAGAACGGCGGGGGCACAAACACCATGGACGTATTGGCACCTGTCTTTTCGCGGGCTTCAATGACCGAATTGAAGACCGGAAAGTCATCAACGGTTGTCCCACCTTTGCCCGGCGTTACGCCACCGACAAAAACATCCACGCCCGGCTGACACTCAGCCGCATAGGCCCTGCATTGCTGAGCGTGAAACAGTCCCGTCTTTCCGGTAATGCCCTGAGTGATCACCCGAGTGGATTTGGAAACAAGAATACTCATCGAATTATCTTCATCGTCAGGAGTAAAAGAGTGCGGAGAAATACCGGCAGGTCCTGATTGGCCCCGGCAGATGCAACGAAGGAATCAGGCCTTCAGTGACCGAACAACTTTGTCCGCTGCGTCGGTCAGATCCGTTGCGGTAATGATGTCGCGTCCGCTGGCTTCCAGCATCTCCCGCGCCTTCTCGACATTTGTCCCTTCCAGTCGGACAACGAGCGGCACATTGAACCCGACTTTCTCATAAGCATTCAGCAACGCAGCAACGATCACATCGCAACGCATAATCCCGCCGAAGATATTCACCAGCACGGCTTTCACGTTGCTGTCTGCCAGAATGATTCGGAACGCTTCCGTCACCTGCTCCTCACTGGCTCCGCCACCAACATCAAGAAAGTTGGCAGGCTCACCGCCGTGCAGTTTAATGAGGTCCATCGTACTCATCGCCAGGCCGGCACCATTCACGAGGCAGCCGATGTTTCCGTCCAGCTTGACGTAACTCAAACCAGTGTCAGCAGCTCGAACTTCAGACGGATCCTCTTCGGAGAGATCGCGAAGCTCCAGCAAATCCTTGTGACGGAACATCGCGTTGTCATCGAAGGAAACTTTGGCGTCCAGCGCCACCAGTTGTCCATCCGATGTGACAATTAAGGGGTTGATCTCGGTCATACTGCAGTCGGAGTCTACAAACAGCCGACAAATTCGCGGCAGAAATTTCTCTGCACTCCGAATCGCTGGTCCATCGAGACCAAGCGCGTAGGCAAGTTTTCGAGCCTGATAGGGATACAGCCCCGCAACGGCGTCAAACGGTTCGCTGAGAATCTTCTCCGGAGATTCCTCGGCAACGACCTCAATCTCCATGCCACCTTCGGAGGACATGATGAGCACCGGGCCGCCAACCTCACGATCCACGACAATTCCCAGATACAGCTCACGAGCAATATCCAGCCCCTGCTCGACAAACAGCGTATTGACCTGCTTGCCCTCCGGCCCCGTCTGAATGGTGACCAGAGTATTCCCAAGCATCCGCTCGGCATTCTGGCGTGCCTCATCCGCTGAACGGACCAGCACAACACCCCGCTGTTCCGGCTCTTCCAGAAAGGTGCCCTTTCCGCGGCCACCAGCATGTATCTGCGACTTCACAACCGCCAGACTTCCGCCCAGTTTTTCAAACGCCTCTGCCACCTCGTCCGGTGTCTTCGCGACGATCCCCTCAGGTACAGCCACACCGGCGGCACGAAACAACTGTTTTCCCTGGTACTCGTGAATCTTCATGCTGAACCATCAACTTCCGGATGTGCCGTACTGGCCGGACTCTTCCAGGATGAGCAGGCAGCTCTGGAAAAGACAGCCGCGAACAAAACCGCCCCATCGCAGAAGGACATTCGGTCAACAGGAATTGGGACCGAGGATGAACTGCATAAGACCGCTGCCAGCAACGTTTCGGCTGTCTGCGAGGCGAGCCCGAATAATAGCGTCAGGGGACGCGTCGGGCGACTGAGGCAACATTCATAGACCGCTTTTCCAGAGAACTCATTGCACTTCGCAAGATGGCACGCAGCAACGTGCAAGAATTCCCGGCAGGTTCGCACCAACTCGAGGCAATTGTGCGGTAAATGAGTTGCGTTGTTAAGACTGTCATTCCGGAACAATTGGGAGCGGGCTGTTTCGCTCTCGCACCATTGTCACCGTTCTTCCCGAATCAGAGTACTCGCATTGATTCAGGTACGTCTGCATCAGCATCACCCCTCGTCCGCCGGGGCGCTCAATGAATTCCGGCTGAGTCGGATCCGGCAGGCAGAATGGATCGAATCCATCACCCTGATCGCTGATCCGAACGCAGACCCGATTTTCAGTGACATCACAGTCTACGCTGACCACCTTCTCTTCACTCAATTTGTTCCCGTGGCGGATCGCGTTCGTCAGCGCTTCCTCCAGAGATAAACGCATCGCGAACACATCCCTTGCCGTATAGGATAAAGCCTCCATCAGCTCACAAATCCGCTCCTGGACCCTCAGACCCTCAGACATCACGCTGGGAATTTGGAGTGCAAAGTGCGTTGGGCTACTCATTCTGCGGGCTCAATCCTGAAGGACGAATGATCTTCCTCGAAACGGCCTGACCAGTTGATCAGAACTGGTCGAGTGCCTGATCAAGATCGTCGCAGATCGTCAGAATTCGATGCAGCTGCGTAATCATGAAGACTTCCAGAATCTCTTTCTGGATGCAGCACAGCACCAGTTTGCCCTTGGCTGCAGACATCTTCTGATTCAGTGTGATGAGTTTCCCGAGGGCAGCACTGGACAGATACTCGACGACCTTAAATTCAAGGACGACTTTGCGACGCCCATCGACATCAACAAGAGCAAACAACTCCTGCCCCAATGCCTCAATGTTGGACTCGTCGAGAATCTTCTTTTCGAGCAGCCGTACGACCGTAACACCGTTCACATCTTCGATATCGATCTTGCGGTCATTTGACATTTTCCTGCCCTCTGCTGCCAGCTGTTCATTGCCAAGAGAAAAGTCGGGCGCCAGGGAGTCTGAATTGACTGCTGACGCAAAATTTCATTCGCCCGCCCTGGAACTCCGTACCGATCTCGGCAGACGCATATCACTTAGTCCGAAAGTTTCATCGCGAAAACCTGTCCTGTCAAGCCACTCCGCGCATTCACTGGATCAACGGCCGGATCGTACACGACGGTCCAGCATCCGCGGCCGTCGCAAAATTTCCTGCAGGATTACAGCCTGAGTCGCCCCCTGAGGGCTGCTCAGTAAGTCGACAATCTGTTCTGCCGGAGCTGAACGCGGGGCTGCCGCAGCCTGGACAGCAACAAGAGGTTCGGTCTTTTTCTTTCGACCGCTCGAATGGTCTTTCCGTGCGGAAGGCGCTGCGGCGACGGAAGCAAGCGCCTTCGCTGTCGTATTTGGCGATTCCCGATTTGACGATTTCCGCCTGTCAGGGGCCTGTCCCCGCTGCTCTGATACGACCGGAGCACGCGGTGGCGGTGCAGCCGGGGCGGCGGCAGCCGGTTGGGGTCCTGCTGGTCCGGCCCCCCCGCGTCGGGGCCCTGCCTGAGGCGCCGCCTGGGCATCGCCCCCCTTCAGGACCTCCTCAAGCTGTCGCGCCAGCTGATCAAGAGGAGAGCCTCCACCCGCTGCCGGGGCAGCAGGTCGAGCCTGAGGTCTGGCCCGTACCTGAGGTCGTTGCTGCCCACCGGCCTGTGGTTGGACCTGCTTCCGGCGACGGAGTTCCTGCTCCTGTTTCGACTTCTTCATCGCCTCCACGACCTTCGAAGCGAGGGCCATGACGATGAAGAAAATGATTGGCAGCGCATCTTTCACAACAATAACCCCCCGTTTCCTGAGCGAGGCTGAAAACAGTCAGCCACCGGGCCAGTCGGTAGTCTAGCTGCGAAACAGGGCGTCCACAAAGCCATCCGGGTCGAACAGTTCGATATCCTCCATCTGCTCACCGACTCCAATGTACTTGACCGGTATCCCCATCTGCTGGCGAACGGCAACCACGATTCCGCCTCGAGCTGTGCCGTCGAGCTTGGCAAGAACCAGCCCGGTACATCCCACAGCCTCCGAAAAACTTCGGGCCTGCAGCAACCCGTTCTGCCCGGTCGTGGCGTCCAAAACAAGCAGACTCTCGTGCGGTGCATCCGGGATCACCTTCTGCATCACTCGCCGGATCTTCCCCAGCTCATCCATCAGGTTCTTTTGGTTCTGCAGTCGGCCGGCTGTGTCCACGATGAGAAAATCCGCCTGCGCATCCAATGCGGCCTGAGCCCCCTCGTAAGCGACGGCGGCAGGATCGGAGTTGCTCTCGCGGCGAACGATGTCGCAACCGAGGCGTTCCGACCACATGGTCAGTTGCTCCACTGCCGCAGCTCGAAATGTATCCCCCGCTGCAAGCATGACTTTTTTGCCGGATCGTTTCAGCAGTCCGGCAATCTTGGCAATCGAGGTGGTCTTGCCAACTCCGTTGACACCTGCAACCAAAATCACGGTTGGCCCGGATGCCGCCTGCTTCAGCGGAGACAACATATCATTGGTGTCCCACCGGACATCCTCCTGCCCTTTGAGCAGATCAATCAGTTCTTCGCGAACGGTGTTCCAGATCGCATCAACGTCCACGGTTCGGCCGCCATGTTCTGCACGCAGCCGATCCACGATTCGCAGGGCGGCATCGACTCCCATGTCCGTGCGAATCAGCCGGGCCTCAAAGTCCTGCAGCAGGTTGTCGTCAAGGATTTCTCCCGCTCGAAACAGGTCACGCACGTCCGTACGCAGGATCTGTCGAGTTTTTTGGAGCCCTTGTTTCAGTCGATCAAAAAGACCCATGTCTGCCGCTCTGTTCTTCTTTTTAAGGTTCAGTATTGATTCATCATTGATTCGTCACAGCCGAACTGTGGCGGACGGTTTGTTCACCAGGGGAAGCGATTGTACTGCTTTCCACGCCGCACGATCCGCAGAATGACATCAAACCATCTGCCCTCAGTTCAACGACTGAAAACGCTCCCACTGAGCATCCCATTCTGCCGTATTCTGCGGTGCAAATTCAGCGATAGTCTCAGATCGTCGTACAATCTCTCGAATTTCCGACAGCGATCCGACATCACCCGCAGCCATTGCCTGCACCAGCACATTGCCAAGTGCGGTGGCCTCGGTCGGACCGGCACAGACCGGAATACCGCAGGCATCCGACGTGAACTGATTCAGCAGATGGTTGCGTCCACCGCCTCCAACCACATGGATCACCCGAACCGGGACGCCCGTCATTTCCTGAAGCCAGCCCAGAACCATCCGATACTTAAAGGCGAGGCTTTCCAAAGCACAGCGAATGAATTGCCCTTCGCTTTCCGGAACCGGCTGACCAGTGCGACGACATTCCTCAGCAATCGCCTCAGTCATGTCCAACGGTCTCATGAATGCCTCGGAATCCGGATTCACCAGCGAGCGAAATGCGGGCGCTTCCGTTGCCAGCCGAGTCAGCTCTGTATAGTCCAGCTGCCGTCCACGTCGTGCAAAGGCCTGCTTGCACTGCTGCACCAGCCACAGCCCCATAATGTTCTTCAGCAGCCGATATGTTCCGTCCAGTCCCCCTTCGTTGGTGACATTGCGCTGCAGTGCCTGCGGAGTCAGTACGGCATCGGCCACTTCCAGACCCATCAATGACCACGTGCCGCTGCTGATATACGCCCAGTCCGGACGCCCCGTCGACTGCGTCGGAACCGCCGCCACGGCAGAACCGGTGTCGTGTGTTGCCGGTGCCACCACCTGCACATTCTTCAATCCGGTCAGAGCAGCAATCTCCGGCCGCAGACGGCCCAGTGACGTCCCCGGGTTCACCACCTCAGGAAACATCTGGCGAGGAATCTGCAGTCGATCCAAAAGATCTGCTGCCCAGTCACGGCTGGTTGCATTCAGCATCTGCGTTGTTGTGGCATTCGTAAATTCCACCACGCGACTGCCGGACAGACACCAGTGCAGAAAATCAGGGACCATCAGAAACCGGCGTGCCTGCTCCACAAGATGCGGATCGCGTTCACACATCGCCAGCATTTGATACAGCGAGTTGATCTCCATGAACTGCAGCCCCGTCTCAGCAAAAATCTCCTCTTTGGAAACTCGCTGAAAAGCCTTCTGCATCATTCCGTCGGTGCGTTTGTCACGGTAGTTCCACGGTTGCCCCAGCAACTCGTCATGCTCATTCAGCAGCACAAAGTCGACGCCCCAGGTGTCGACACCGGCGCTGACGACACTGTCACCAAAGCGTGATCCGGCGGTGCCAAGTCCGTGCTGAATCTGCTGCCACAGGCCCACCAGATTCCACCGCAGTGTGCCGCCCAAAAGAACCGGTCCATTGGGGAAACGATGGATCTCCTCCAACGAGACTCGATTTCCGTCGAACTTGCCGGCCATCACGCGGCCGCTTTCCGCTCCCAGGTCTGCCGCCAGATAGATTTTTTCCGCCATCCCGCAGGGTCTTCCGTTCTTGGTTTCTGTCCCTGCACAGCGACTCTCCAAACTCCTTGCGTTTGGCGTCTGCAGGTCCTCAAAGGACTATATCAGGTCTCCGGCTCGTCGAATGAACATTCGCCCTCCGATTCGAGTGATTCCAGCGTGGGCAGGCCCCGGTACCAGCGTTACGTCGAAATGCGATGCCCGCGACATGGCGAAGCTGTCTTACAACTGCACCTGACCGGCACGCGATGAGATCGCCCGGACATTTTTTCCGGCGGCTTCCGCCTGGACGTTTCTCAGCCGCTCCTGTTGCGCATCATCCTGTTGCACAATACGCTGCCACAACGGCAATTCCGATTGCCCTGGCAACGCCCCCGACGAATGCTGATCACCTGCAACCGGTGCCGACGGATCCATCGCCCGAGGTGCTGTGCTGGCCGCAGGAGTCGGATCCGGAACGGAATTCGCCACAGCGGTCGCGTTCACGGCAGATTCCGTGACAGGTGCCGGGGTGGCAGGAGGCTGCTTCGACGCAGCAGTCGTTGTCTGAACATCAGACTGCAGTTCCGCAGGTTCAGACTCCACCGCAGCTGCTTTTTCTGCCGCCATTGCCTGAATTCTCACATCCTTGTAGTCGAGCAGACTCCCCTTTTCGAAATGGATATTCTTGAGCGCTACGGCGTATTCCGCACGGACCCGAAACAACTGCTGCTCCGATACCAGCAGTCGCTTTTCAGCTTCCAGCATCCGCGCTGCTTCACCGCGACGCTGATTATTGAGACCAGCCGACTGTGCCTGCAAGACCTCCAGATACTGTCGAGTCGTCAGATACTCCTGCAGCGAATTACGAACGGCAACACGTGTCCGCTCCACGTCCGTAAATGCCCCCGAGAGATTACTGAGGATTTCGCGTTGCTGCTCTTTCAGAACTGTCTGCTGACGAGCGAGGTTCAGTTCCGCATGACGAACCGCAGCATGAGCTCGGCGAAATCCCACCGGAACACTCAACTCCACACCCAGTGTCCACTCCTGCTGATCACCGGTTGCCAGACTTCCCAGTGACGACGCGGAACTCACTCCTCGCTGATTTCCACTGGCGATCAGATCATCACCAAAACCGCGCAGACGGTATCGCGCAACGGCGTCAAGTTTTGGATTCAGAAAATTCCCGGCAGCTGCCAGTTGCATCTGACTCTTTCTGACAGCCAGCGTGCTGCGACGAATTTCAGGTCGCTGCTGCATCGCTTCCGTAACAGAAGAATCCCAGTCCAGGTCGGCTCGTCCTTCCGGTGGTTCATCGGTGGGGCGAATGATCATCCCGTCATTGGCGGAACGGCCGATCAGCAGTCGCAACCGTCGCTCGGCAGCAAGCAGGCCGCCGCCGGGCTGCAGGGTTCCACCAGTTGCACCATTGCGAACCTGGGTCCCGTTAATCAGTCTGCCGAACAGGGCCTGATCACGCTGACCGCGAAGCTGGACAAGTTGCTGCCTGACCTGAATTTGCTCGATCTCTTCCTGCTGACTGACAGCAGGAAGGATCTTCTGTTCAATGGTTTCCACGACTCTCTTTAACACGGCGTATTCGCGGTAGGCCAGATACAGGTCCCAGTAAGCATTTTCCACGTTGCTGACAAAATCGATCAATGCCAGCTCAAATTCGGTATCGCTGATGTCTCCTCCCAAACGAGCGATCAGGATCCCGTTGTAAATCCCCGGCGCCGCTCCCGGACCTGCGATACGATTGAATTCCAACCCGCCCCCCTGAAGCAGCGGCTGCCTCAGTTCTCCCTCCACCCACGATGTCCACGCACTGTAGAAGTTGTTCGCGGGGGCGTTGTTTCCGTCAAAGCTGGAAACACCTCGCACTGCCATATAAGCACCGGTCGCAGATCGTTTGGAAAGCTCCGTCTGGAAATCGTCGTACTGCTGCTTGAATGCCGTTGCGCCTCCGGCAAAGAAGCTGTTGTTGTAGATCCGGTCGTTCTGGTTAAACACAGCGCTGGCTGTCAGCTGGGCGTCAAACTCACTTAAAGCGGCCTCTGTTCCGTATAACGGATCGGTCCTGGCAAGCTGACGGGAGACGGATGTCGTGACAGTGTCCGGACTCCGCAGAATTGTGCCGCCAATATCCCTCAGCACCGCAGTGCCACGCAGACCGTCGGCCAGCACCTGCGCCAGACTCATGTCGTCGTAATCAACATTCCCGGCCTGGAGTTGCTCATAGCCGATCGGCGCCGGGCTGGAACTTACTCCGTCAAATACCGGGGGCGTGGCCTGTCGAACCTGCGCCGTCAGCTGATCGACATGAGCAGTGTCGTTTCCAACCGTCGTCTCCAGAATCTCAGTCGTCGGCAAAGAACAACCAACGACCAGTCCGCAGACCAGCAGAGAAACACGACGGACGCTCCGGAACGTTCCGCGCAGACAAGGTCGCAGCGGTGGAGTTCCTGTGTTTGGTTGTGTCATCGCCCTACTCTCTGTTGCGCGCAGAAACGGAATGCAGACCCGGCATCTGTCAGATCGGCCGCTAACTTCCGCAATGCCGATACAGTCCCCCTGAACCCTTCTCTGGTTCAAATCGGCACAATCAGCCCCGTATTTCCAGAAAAATCGATCTAACCGGAATCTCCTTTTGCTATCACTTGGTTCTGGGAAGCCCCGTTCAGACCTGAACTCTCGCTCCGACGATGACTCGTTCTGCCTCGTCGCTCTCAGCGGGCAGCTTCCCAGTCAATGGTTCGTGACACAAAAACGGCAGAATTTGCTGTTCACCGATTCCTGCAGCAAACTCCAGCTTCATTCCGCAACCAGGTCCATCGTCCATTCCGCCTGAAGTCGCGGATTTGTGCACAATCCAGTCTTCTTCAATTCGGTGATTCCTCCGCCATGCAGAACTCAGGCAAATCGCAGTCTCAACTGGATGATCTGCAATTTCTGCTGGAACATGTTCTCTCCCGCGAGCAGGACTCCGACAACGGCGCGGCGGCAACATTGCTGATGGCTCGGGAAATTGCTGCAGCAACAATCGCTTCCGCAGTGCGAGTCTGCCAGATCGATGAACACGGCCTGACGACACTGCTGCTGGAACCCGATGATGGATTCGAGTTCTTACCAGCGTCACAGCTGCAGGATCTTGCCAACGGCGCGAGCAGGGCTTTTCAGGTGCCCGTCACTGCCGATCATTCTCCCGGTCTCTGCGGTGCAGTGGCCGTTGGGGCTGGAAACAGCTCGGTCACTCTGGAGTTGTTGACGTCAACACCTCCGACTGACGAGTGGCTGATTGCCGCTGCCGAAATTCTGGCCGAACTTCACGCGCGAGGTCTCACCGATCAACTGCTGAATCTCCTCGAACTTCGGCGGCGTCTTGACGCTGGTGTTCTCGCGCTGCATCAGGCCGAAAACCAGTCCGCACTGTTTCACACGCTGGTGGAACTGGCACCTGCGGTCCAGCATTGCAACAGACTGGCCGTCTGCCACCGCTCGGGCCACTCTCGCTGGCAGCTTGTGCAGATCACCGGCGTGGCCAGTTTCAGCGATCGGGCCGATGCGGTGCGGGATGTGGAAACGACCGCCGCCGCTGCAGCGAACGCTGTCCGGCATGGTCAGACAACGGAAGATGATCAATCCACACCGCCTTTCCCCTGGCATGAGATGAGGACGTCAACAGGATCCCCGGCACTCGTGCTGCCTCTTGATTCCCCGCACTGGAACAACTGTCAGCACACACTGGTCGCGGAGTTTGAAACGATCGGGCGACACAGTGGCGAACAGATTCAACTGCTGGCACAACATACAACTGTCGCCTGCAGGCCATTCCGCCAACGATCCGCCGCTGTCGCTGGGCTGCAGAACATCGCATCGCCACGCGGTCTCCTTGCTGTCGCCGTCGCGGCTGCGCTGACCCTGCTGTTGATGTTGCCTTCCGCGTTAATCATCGAAGCCAGAGGAAAGATGGTTCCGGCAGGACAGGATCATCTCTATGCCCCGGAAACGGGTGTTATCACTGCCATCCATGCAGATGATACGAGTTCCGTAACGGCGGGACAGTTGATTGCTCAGCTGCAATCCCCTGATCTCAGCCTGCAGCTCGAGTCGATTCTTGGCGAACTTGGCGCGGCCGAAGCCAGGCTGGCTTCACTGCAGGCTCAGCGGATCAGTCGCGGGAATACCGCAGGCGGGGCAGAAGCCGCCGGCGATATTGCCGAAACCAGTGCCCTGGTCGACGGCCTTGAGAACCAGCGCAGGCTGCTTGAGCAGCGGTTGCAACTGCTGCAGATCACAGCCCCCCGAACCGGCCAGCTGCTGTCCGAAGATTTCCGCGAACGGTTCGAAGGCCGTCCGGTTCAACGCGGACAATATCTCGGGGTTGTTGCCCAAATCAACGGCCCATGGCAGCTGCAGCTGGACGTGGCCGAAGAGGATATCGGGTACCTGCTGAGTGCTGTCAATCGGGAACAGATTGAACCGCAGATTGCTTTTTCCGTGGATACAGATCCGGCAGCAACGGCGGTTGCCAAGCTGGACAAGATCTCGCAGGCTACAGAACTGAATGCAGCCGGACACTTTGTCACTCGAGTCACCGCCACCTGCCCCGAACAGGCGAATAGAAATCGGCGTACCGGCAGTGGAGTCACTGCTCGCATCAGCTGTGGCGAATACACTCTGGGGCGAATCTGGTTTCGCCGATTCCTTGATTTTTTGAGGCGTCGGCTGGTGACCTGATGCCACCGGATGACAACAGCAGGGGCAGTACCGCGATACACTCCAAGTGACTCGGTTCAAAGGCAGAAAACAATGTCGAAAACACTTCCGACCCATCTGATCTGTGCGTGTCTCTGCCTCCTCCCCGCGCGGGCTTCAGCAGAGGACATTCCAGTCTCCGGCGTGTTCTTTTCTCTTCGTGATACGGCGGACATTCCCGCTCCCGAACGAGGCCGTATTACACGTTTTCCCGCACGCCCGGGAGACCAGGTGGCCGCCGATTCACTGCTGGCCGGGCTTGACGATGAATCGGCTCGACTGAACCTGGAACTGGCCCGGCTGCAACTCCGTAAGGCACAGGCTGAGGCGGATGGGTCTCAGGCGGTGAGGATGGCCACTGCAGCTGCGGATGCGGCGCGCAGCGAGCTGGAACAGGCCTCCGCCAATCTGCAAATTGCCAACCAACGCGCTCAGGATCTGTCAGCAGTAAGCCTGGCTCAAAAGCAACTGGAGCTTGCGGAAGATGAACTGCAGCGGGCTGAAACCAGTCGGCAGCTGTCTCGCATCAGTATCTCAGATCAGGAATGGTTTCGGCTTCAGAACACCTGTGACCAGGCAAAATTGAAATTAGCGATGGCAGAAACTGCCGCGGCAGTCCTGCAGTCCGAAAAATCCCGCAATGAGCAGCTGGTTGCGCAACATCAGGCCCTCGTTCGGCGATTTGAAGCGTTGCAGGATCAGGCAGAGTCCGATCATCAGGCCTCACTGATTGAGCTGACAATTCTGGAACACGCGGTCCGAGCCGCGGAACTGCAATTTCAGCGGCTGCAAATCCGGGCCCCGTTCGCCGGGATCGTCGTGGAAACAAATCGACAGCCGGGAGAATGGATCGAGGCCGGAGAAAAACTGCTTCAGATCATTAATCTGGAGACTCTGTATGTGGAGGGATTCCTGACCGCGGCCAGCGCCAGAACTGTGACAGCAGGTGATGCCGCCCGAGTCAAAAGCACTGACTCAACGCAGAGTTTTCCGGCCCGAATCGTTTTTGTCAGTCCTCAGGTGGATTCCGAAGACCTGATTCGAATCCGGGCTGAAATCGCGAATCCGAAGCAGCAGTTTCGCCCGGGCTCCCGTGCCGAAATGTGGGTCCTTCCCGACTCACCAGCCGACGAGACTGCTGATGAGCGGTGATGTCGATTCCAACACCGCCGAAACGACCGGATCTGCAGACGCCAACCTTTCCGGGGGTCACGAATTTGCTGTCAGCGCAGCAGATCGCTCGTTTCCATGGAAGCTGCGCAGTGACCTCACAATCAGCAGCACGACAGTTGGCGGCAACTCGGGCGCGGAACGACTGATTCGAGATCCGTTACGGCTGACGTACTTTCAGACTTCGGCAGATGAAGCCACTCTGCTGCAATTACTGGATGGCCGCCGTTCGCTCAGGCAGATCACCGAACTCCTGAATCAGCAGTCAACAAATTCCCCCCACTCGATCACAGAGGTGGTGAGTTTTTTGCAAACTGCTGCGCGTGCCGAGTTGTTGACATGCTTCCGTCCGCGGCTCATGTCCGGCACACAACATTCGCCTGCTCGGAAGTCGATTTTTCGCGTACTCACCGGCTGGCTCAGCTTTCGTCTCCGCGGCCCTGATCCGAATCGGCTGCTGAGGCGATGGTGCTCCGCGACTCCGTTTCTCGACGGCAAACTGATTCATCGAGTCTGGCCGATCTTCCAGCTGTTCGTTCTGTTTCAGGTCTTCGCACACTGGCCACGACTGGTATCCGAGTTACCCGATCTGGCCGGCGTATTCACTGCCGACACGTTGCTTCCTGCCATCGCAGCACTGGCTGGCATCCGCATTCTTCATGAACTCGGGCATGCGTGTTCCTGCGTTCGTCGCGGTGGAGAATGCCATGACCTTGGCGTTCTGTTCGTCGCATTTCTGCCCCTGCTTTACTGCGATGTCAGTGATTCGTGGCGCTTCCCGCGGCGGCGAGATCGCATTCGTGTGGCAGCGGCTGGAATCCTGACCGAATCCCGTCTGGCGGCCGTTTGCGGCCTGTTATGGCTGTGCAGCGAACCGGGAATGGTGCATACGGTCTGCCTGAATATCCTGCTGATCTCTTCTGTCAGTACGCTCGTGATCAATGCAAATCCTCTGATGCGGTTTGATGGTTATTACATCCTCTCAGACCTCATTGATGTGCCCAATCTGCACAGTGAAAGCCGGCTTGCGCTGGATCACGCTGCTGGACGACTGGTATTCGGCCACGCTTTGTTTCCACGGCACCGAGGTCATCTCGCCGAGCTGCTGCTGGCCACATTTGCAGCAGCCTCACTGGTGTGGAGAACCGTAGTGATCGGGTCACTGCTGTTGTTTGTTTCCGGCCTGTTGCGGCCTGCCGGTCTGCAAATGCTGGCAGCACTGCCGGTGATTGGAATGCTGCCGGGAAGCACCGGCCGCATGCTTGCCATGCTCAAACGAAATCTGCTGCAGTCCCCTCGCCCGCTGCGATCAACAGCCGGACTCGTGCTGCTGCTGTCGGCTGTTGCAGCGTGTCTTCTGGTCCCGGTCCGTCTGACGGTCGATTGTCCGGCACTTCTCACACCCGGGCAGTCTGCCGCTGTCTTCGTTCGCGTACCCGGGCGACTTGACGCAGCGATCAACTTTGGTGAGTCGGTCACAGCGGGGCAGACCATCGCGAAGCTGAGTAATCCGGATCTTCAGTTACAACTTCAACAGGCAGAAACCGAACAGGCCCGTTTACAGAGCAGGCTGAATCGACTGGATCGGATTCGGGCCGACGGGAGTCAAAATCCAGCCGGCAGAAATTCCCTGGCTGCAGCTCTGAAGTCCGTCAGCCGCCGCGTCGAGACACTTCGTGAAATGCTGCAGCAGTTGGAAATCACCAGCCCCGCTTCCGGGATCATTCTGGCGGTCAGGAACCAGCCGCTTACGGCTTCGTCTCCCCGAACAGCAACAACATGGACGAAGTATGCCCTGCAGAGCGAGTCCGTTCTTGCATGGCTGGATTCGCAAACATTGCTGTGTTGGGTCGGTACACCTGACGACTGCCAGGTACAGGGCTGGCTGACGCAGGAAGAAATTGAGCTGGTTGATACTCAGCAGCCGGCCATTGTTCGTTTCTTCACCCAACCGCAGACACAGATTCCGGCGGAGGTCATTTCGACAGCGGCAGCGGCGAATGAATCACCGGCCCGAGAACTCGTGCTGACCGGCCGGATTGCTGTTTCTCCGCAGGATGCGTCAAGAACTCGACAGCCGATGTTTACGGTCAATGTCCGGGCCACGGGCGCCCCGTTCCTGCGGACCGCTCCGATTTACCACACGGCAACGCTGCAACTGCAAACGCATCCGATTTCTCTCGCAGAATACTCAATGCGAATGCTGCAATCCGTCTTTCGGATTGGCACAAACCCAGATGGTGCAAACTGAGGCTGGCAATCGTCGAGAGCCTGTTCGCTGCAATCCGCCCGGGGAGTTCCGGCTGCCGCTTCGTCGACTCACGGCACGATCAGGAACAGTGCCGTGATCACACCGCCTTCGGCCAGGATTTCAGCAACTGAAACCTCATGCCCGTTTGTTGGGCTCGCTCCGCATTGACATTTGTCATCCTGCTGCTGCACCGTGCTTCCGGGGGGATTTCTGACCATACTGGCCGGGAGCATCGCCAGATCTGCCGCAAAACTGAGTGCGCTGTATCCGGTTGTCAGCACCCCCAGCGAGGCACCGCAGCGTTCAAGATCCGGCTGCTCGAAATACAACGGAGCGGATTCAACAGGCACGGACAGCCGCCACGGTCTGGCTGATCTTCCTGCGGTGCTGAATCCTGCCAGTGGTGCGGAGCCCCAATTGTCGGCAAACGCCCCCTGCGATTCCAGGTCCGCAAGTTGAAGTTGCTCAAGTCGACTCTGTTCCGTACTCCCGGCTTGACCTCCAATAGTCACGCTGCTGATCGGTGCGAACAACTGCGGCGGTTTCGCAACAGCGGTTGGTTCCGCGACGATGCGTGCGACTGCCGGACGAACACGCAGCCACGGACGTGTCGTCTGCAAAAACGCTCGCGTGACCTCTTCGTTCCTGAAGCCATTTTCCTCATCTGCAGCGGAAAGATCATTCAGCGACACACGCCCGGCCTGGAGGGATCGAATGGCAGACCGTTCAATCGTCGCGCTGCCCGGTTCGCTGGCGACGGTCTCCCGGACAGGACTTAAGACCACAGCCATCATGATGAGCAAAATCAATCCTGCCATTTGAATTTCGCCTTCTGGAGTTCGGAATCTGTCCGCGTACGCACCGGGTTCGATCCCCCAAACTGGCCGCCGTTTCCACGGCAACTCGCGATGCATACCGGACCACAGACCACGGGGTGACATCGACCCTGAGCGGTTCAGGAAGTAGGGATTTTTCGTTTACTTAGGATTGCATCGGCAGCGCATTCCAAATCGACATCAGACACACCGCA
>JAFMMM010000457.1 GCA_017859815.1 Planctomycetota bacterium
TTCCGGTTTCTGTTGAACTGTACGACTCCACAAACGGAATGTTCAGCTGGCGTTCCAGTTCCTCGCGTGCATCATGCGGCAGACTGGAAGAGCCGGAACGGGCAAAACGAAGCACGTGCCTGGCCCGGCGTCTTTTCAGCCAGTTCAGGATGTTCAGATGGTGGGATGCGCCGGCGGTGTACCATGTTGGCAGTTGGTTCTCAAGACAGGAAAAGAAAACATCTTTGTCAATCAGCCCGGGACAAACCAAGCTGCTTCCGGAGAACAGCGAGGCCATCAAGCCACTGATAATAGCGTGCATATAACGAAACGGCATGAGATTCAGACATCGGTCCTCCGGCCCCAGCTGAAGCATCCGGCTGGATTTATCCCCGCGTGCTGCCAATTGAGAATGAGTGACCGGGACGACCTTTGCCTTTCCGGAACTTCCGGACGTTCTGACGATGATCGCGACATCATCCGCCGACGGTTGATCAAGCGGTTCCGAAGCTGATGTCCCCATGTTGTCAGGTGTCAGCTGAATGATTGGAATGCCCTGTTTATCTGCGGCTTTCTGCACAGCAACAGGCGATTCCCCAATACTCGCAACGAAGTCGGCTCGGAGATCCTTCAACGATTCAACGTACGCCTCCACCGGTGCATCGTGTGTAATCACACAGCAAACAGAGTGGCAGGCAACACCAAGAATCGAGATGGGTGTCTGTTGTCCAAAGGGGGTCAGTAGTGCGATGCGGCTCTGTCGGCGTGCCCCGTAAGACTGCAGTTGTGTTCGAATCGCCCCAACCTGCCGCCGCAGTTCGCCAAACGTGACAGTTGCAGCGTCGGGAGAGACAAATGCCGGCGACTCACTTCGCGTTTCCGCCTGGAAGTCCACAAGTCGTTGCAGCGTATCCAAAGCCGTCATTCGTCTGCCCCCCCTGTTACCCGCTCGGAAGACAGAAGTTGCGGGTCAAACGCGTAAAACAGACCGGGGTTTTCAAGGTGCCCCGGTGACTCCTGACTGAAAATGTACTCTCCCGTCACAGGAGATAACGGACCAACACTCAACCCACTTGCAACTGCAACACTTTCCGATGCTCTCTTCAGCAGTTTAAAGTCAATACCAGTGCCATAACCCCTTGTATGAAGACAGACTGCAATCTGCTCCAGCGAACAGTTCCCGGCCCGATCCCCAAGTCCATTCAATGTCACATCAGCCCCGGACGCTCCAGCCATGATCGCGGCAAGCGTGTTCGCTGTCGCCATTCCGAGATCGTTGTGGCCGTGAAAGAAAACAGGAACGGGGCAACTCTCCACAATCGACTGCACCAGTTTGTGTGTACTGAAAGGATCAGCACTGCCATTCGTGTCGTAAATCGTGATTCGATCTGCTCCGGATTCCAGAGCCATCCGCACAAGTTCGTGGACCTCCTCGGAGGTCACCTGAGATGAATTGGGAAAACCTGCACCAAAGTTGTCAAAAAACTGTGAGACCACACCACTTGCCGACCGAAGCAGACTCAACTTTTCGTCGAACTCGTATGGCCGTCTTTGTGGCGATGCCGAAACAAGCACTTCGATTCGATTGAGAACGCGACGGGTGTTGCGTACCTGCTCTTCCAGACGGGGACTAGCCGCATACAACAGCCCGGTGATCTGCAGATCGGGAAACTCTTCACGAATCGCGGTCGCCACCAGCAGGTCATCGTCCACTCGCGCCGGAGCGACAACTTCAAGCTCCTGAACCCCAAGTTCCGTCAATGCGGCAACGATGCTCAGACGCTGGGCGAGGGAAAAATATACGTTGGGTACATCCAGGCCTTCACGCAGAGTTGTATCGCGGAGGACGACTTGTGTTTGCTCAGTCACGCGACAAACTCCCTGGAGTCAAACGATCGACCTCCTCGGGAGCGCCGATGAAAGCAAGTGGCTGAGAAACCGCACCGATCTTCCTTGTGCCACCGGAAACACTGCACAAGACTCGCGAACCCGGCTCAATTGCCCCGGCATCGATCTGCTTGATCAATCCTGTGATTGCAACCATACCGGCTTTTTCAACCAGTTCGCCATCACGCTGAGTAAGCACCAAACCGCAATCCGCGAGTCGCTCCGGAATTCGAACACCTTGAAACTGGCGCTGCAGCATCGCCTCGAACTCGCCCCGATTCACTGTCGTCAAATCGCCCCGCGTCCTGGTCAACAAATCCGCAAGGTCATCCCACGTCCCGTAGGTTTCGGGATTCTTGTCGTACATGGTGTCGATCAACAGAGACGTATCAGCGGAAACCTCCGGCAACTCTCTCCCACGTTGTTTGCTCCACGAGCGGAACATCGGACAGTTTTCCTCCTGCTGCACCCCAAGAAATCGTGGCAGGTCTTCCTCCGATAACTCGGCAGCCAGTGTCCGATAAATCCCAATTGGGCCAAATGCTGCGCTGATCGACTGCGCAAAGTAATCGAAAGGAAATAATCGCTGAAACAGTTCAATCAGGTAGTGCCCGCGAAACATCGCAGCATCAATTCGCCAGTCAAGATTCGGGACACGATAAAGATCATGAGTGCGAGCAAAACTGCCGGCCACCTGCTTGACCTGATGACGGTCTTTAACCGCGATCAGATGCGCGTTGGGCTCCGCAAAGACACTGTGATCGATATTTGGCAGGTTTCTTTCGGGCACAAAGCAGTAGGCTTTGATCCCAACTCGGCTGCAATAACTCGTCAAAGCGGAGCCGGTATTTCCACCGGACTCGACAACCACCTTGTCCAGACCCATCGCCAGACATCGCGCGGCAGTGACGGCACCATCAATCGCCTTGAAGCTGTTCGTGTGCATCAGAGACGTTTCGTCCAGAATGTGAATCTCCACATCCCGATGAGTCAGCAATACGAATGTCCGAACGCCTTCCTGAATACTTGTTCGCCGCAGCAGCCCTGACTCCGCGAAACCCAGCTTCTCAGAAAATCGCAGGACAATACTTTGGTCTGATGCGACACTCTGACACGCATCAACAGACGGTCTTACTTCAAGTTTGAGATCTCGAAGAGTTGATTTCTGCAGAGTCATCAGGAAACCTCCACGTGGTATTCTTCGAAAATGACGCGAGGCGACTTGACGGTCTTTTGCGGTGGGGTTTCGTCAGGGTAGCCAAGGGGAAGAATGCTGACAGGGGAAATATGGTCTGGGATATTGAACAACTGCCGAATGTCTTTGCAGAGCCCCGGATCTTTTTGGTATTGAGCAGACAAATACACGGTCGAAAGACCGCGTTCGTAAGCTGCCAGCATCAGGTAGGATGTTGCGAAAACCGCATTTTCCAGACCACGTTCGTTGGAAGCGGCCTCGTCGACGCAAATTACGATCGCCAGCGGTGCCGTCTCAAACATGGTGGCAGGAAACTTCTTCTTTGACGGCGGGCAATACCGATCCTTAATCGCCGCCAGCTCGGTGAGCTTACGGCGATCACGAACCACCAAAAATTCCCATGGCTGGCCGTTCATCGACGATGGTGCGTTGACCGCCATACGAAGCAGGCCGTCCACTACATCATCCGAAACGTTATCAATGCGAAATCGCCTTGCAGAACGGCGACCAGTAATGACCTCGTCAAACAACATCTGATCAGCTCTTCGAAAACACCGAGGGCATACACAAAAAGACGACGCTGGAACCACTTGAGTAAACACGCAGTTTCCCGTGACTCCGGATTCCACGACGCGCGATCTTCCAACCGTGGCGAGGCTGAAGAAAGAGTAATTTTGCCGCGCGGAGCACATTCAACTCACGCTGAACGCCAACAATCATAATGTCGCGACTTTGCAGGAAAATCCGATTTCCCG
>JAFMMM010000092.1 GCA_017859815.1 Planctomycetota bacterium
AAAAGCTCCGGCTGTATCGGCCGATGCCCCGCCCTGAGCACCATAACCAGGGACCAGGAACGGAACCCCCGGCATGCGTTGCCGCAACTCGTTGAGCTGTTCCGGCCAGGTCGCTCCAACAACTGCCCCGACACACCCGTAATCAACAGATGCTGACCTTGTGGACGCAGCAAGCTCCGTCACTCGATCTGCGACAATCTTGTAAACCGCGTCGCCACCAGCCTCGGGATCCTGGAAGACAGCCGCCCCGGGATTGCTGGTTCTCACCAACACATAGACCCCGGCTCCACGCTGTGATGCTATGTCCACGAAGGGCTGCAGCGTATCAGCTCCGAGGTAAGGGTTAACTGTCAGAGCGTCGGCAGGCCACTCCGCCGCTAACGGGTCTTCTCCCGCCAGCCAGCCTTTCGCATAGGCTTCAGCCGTCGAACCAATATCACCACGTTTTGCGTCTGCAATGACCAGGAGCCCCAATTCGCGGGCGCGTGTCATGATTCGATGCAGCGAGACCATTCCGGGAACACCAAGCTGTTCAAAGAACGCAACCTGTGGCTTCACCACGGCAACGGAATCCGCAACGATCTCGAGGATCTCGAACCCAAACATCTCAAAGCCACGCGCTCGCTGCTCCGCAACGCTTCCCCCCGCAGCGGCCGCCTTGCCCCGAATCTCTTCCGGAAGCAGTTCCCACCGCGGGTCAATCCCGATCAGTGCCGGAGTTTGCTTTTTCTGAATCTCGTTGTGCAGACGTGTCGCGAAATCTGTCATTGAACCGCTCTTTTCCATTCTTCATTCGGCTGGAGTGATCGTGAGGCCGCTGGCGACTCTCTGCGGTGCGGAGAATAAAGACGTCCCTGGCCTTGTCAAATCCGACAGAAAACCAGCATCCGTCACAGGCCATTTCACAGCCCATTTCCCGGAATCTGCAGCGAAACAAATGCTCCATCGGTCTTCGCCTGGTCCCGCTGACGGACCAGCAGCAGTCCCCGGCCGACTGTCAGGACACCGTGATCAAGCCACGCGTCCCGATCGAGAACTTCCAGGAGTGGCTGAAACTCCGACGAATGAGAGACCGCGTTGTCGCAAACAAGCACTTTACCATTCCAAATGCTGCGAATTGTGGGCCACCATTCGTGATATCGTGATCGATCCGTATCCAGAAAAATCATGTCAAATCGGGCCTCCACATGCTGTTGCAAGAACTCGTCAATCTCCTGATTGTGCAACCGCACGAACTGTGAGAAACCAGCGATACTGAGATTTCTCGCAGCCTCCCTGTGGCGATCGCTGTTCCGATCCACGCTGTCAAGTGTTGCACCGACCGCTGCTGCTGCCCGTGCAAGCCAGATCGTTGAATAACCGTTGGAGGTGCCCAGTTCCAAAATGCTCGCTGGCCGTTCCTCCTCAACAAGCAGTTCCAGAAACCTGCCGGTTGAAGGAGTCACATTTCGCAGTTTTTTTGTCAGGTCTTCAGTCTGCTCATCGTGCCGTACTCCGTCCTCATGCAGTGATCGCAAAAAAGAATCAACGGCGTGCTCATCCCCTGTCATTTCCTGCTCTCCTTCCGATGTCGCCCCGATTCTATTCGGTTGCCGCATCTCACCTTCGTTTCGCTCTGACCGCTGACGCTGCTGACGTGAACATCCTGCGACAACTCTCGCAGCTTCAACCGCCAAAGTCTGCCGCGGCTCACGGCATATTTCGCCGATTTTCAACTTCGCAGCCTACAGAATCCTCTTGAGAGCCAGCTTCCGAACCCTCACGATCCCCTGCACAGCAGACAGATTGCTACGATCCTCATGCCTCACAGCAGAAAACAAATGCCATTTCCATGTGCCTCTCACGGATTCGGACCATCTGATGAATAACAACCCGACGCCTGCACGGCACTCGCGCTGGGTACTGATCCCCGCCGTCCTGCTCTTCTGCAACTCCCTCACCGGCTGCGGGCTGCTTCACGAACTGCAGCCTCA
This sequence comes from Planctomycetota bacterium, assembly GCA_017859815.1. Taxonomy (GTDB): domain Bacteria; phylum Planctomycetota; class Planctomycetia; order Planctomycetales; family Planctomycetaceae; genus SXXK01. The sequence continues at coordinate 1,974 of JAFMMM010000092.1, forward strand.
CAGACTCAATCGCTGGAACTATAACGATCGCCCCCGCTCACAGGATGCCTTCTACAGCGTCCCGGATCACGTGCCAGCGAGGGACTCGGAGTCCCCGCACGATGGCCGGTGACCTCCTCACATTCCGCAGTGACAGCGAACAGCAAACCGAGCAACTTGCAGGACAACTTGCCGCGTTGCTGAACCAGGGCATCACAATTGCGCTGAACGGTGATCTGGGTGCCGGGAAGACACATTTCTCCCGCTCGCTTTGCGCCGCATTGCAGGCAGACCCAAACCAGATCAACAGTCCAACCTTCGTGCTGATGCAACTCTATACCGATGGCAGCATTCCCGTTGCCCATTTTGACACCTACCGACTTGCTGATTCTGATGAATTTCTTGCGATTGGCGCCGACGAGTATCTTCACGACCCCGAATGGATTTGCCTCGTTGAGTGGGCCGAACGGGTGAGCGATGTTCTGCCAGAGGATCGATTGACCATCACAATCTCCCACTGCGGACCGGAACAGAGACAGTTTCTCATCGGTGCCTCGGGAATAGAATCAGCAACACTGCTGAGACAGCTGAAATTGCGATTGAGTTGAGAACATTCAAAACGCCTGACTTGATTCTGGAATCCGAATTCCATCGCCAGAGACAGCAAGAAATTCTCTCTCAAGTCAGATACAATCGTCGACACAACACACAGCAGGAGGTGAATCCGCAACGATGCGCCGTCCTGTCAAATCCTTCGCCGTTTTTTGAATTGATACGAGACTGCAATGTCAGCAACTGACCTGCCCGCAACTCCACTGAGTGCCGTTCCGGATGCTCGCGGCCGTTTTGGGGAATTCGGACGACGATACGTTCCGGAAACCCTCATGTACGCCCTCGATCAACTGTCTGAAGCTTACGAACAGGCCCGGCAGGACCCGCTGTTTGATGCCCAGTTTCGCGATCTTCTGAAGCACTTTGTGGGCCGAGCCAACCCACTGTACTTTGCAGAACGACTCACTGAAAAATGTGGAGGGGCGAAGATCTATTTCAAACGTGAAGACCTGAACCACACCGGGGCCCACAAGATCAACAACACCATAGGGCAGGTGTTACTGACGCAACGCATGGGAAAAACTCGAGTCATCGCCGAAACAGGGGCTGGCCAGCATGGTGTTGCTACAGCCACCGCCTGTGCCCGGTTTGGACTTCCGTGCGTTGTCTACATGGGGGAAGAAGATGTTCGCCGACAAAAACTGAATGTCTTCATCATGAAAACGATGGGCGCGGAAGTTCGCCCCGTTACCAGCGGTTCCCGTACTCTGCGAGATGCAATCAACGAAGCCATGCGTGACTGGATGGCCTCGGTTCGGGATACCCATTACATCATCGGCAGCGTCGTGGGGCCGCACCCCTTCCCGATGATGGTCAGAGATTTTCAGTCCGTTATCGGCCGCGAAGCTCGCGAGCAATGTCTTGAGATGATCGGCCGCCTTCCCGATGAAGTCATTGCCTGCGTTGGTGGTGGCTCCAACTCCGCCGGCATGTTCTACCCCTTTGTGGATGATCAATCAGTTGCTTTGACAGGCGTGGAAGCGGGTGGGCGCAGTTCAGCTGAGGGCGATCATGCCAGTACACTCAGCCATGGCAAACCTGGAATTCTGCACGGCAGCTACAGCTATGTTCTGCAGGATCAGGATGGCCAAACCTCAGGGGTTCACTCGATCTCCGCCGGACTGGACTATCCCGGCGTCGGACCTGAACACAGTTACTGGAAAGACACCGGACGCGTGGACTATGTCAACATCCTTGACGACGAAGCCCTCTCCGCTTTCAGCACCATGGCCCGGACCGAGGGAATCCTGCCTGCAATTGAAACTTCGCACGCGATTGCCCAGGCAATGAAGTCTGCTGCCTCCCGAAGCCCGGATGAGGCGATCGTTGTGTGCCTCTCCGGACGGGGCGATAAAGACGTCAATGAGGTTGCCCGACTCACCGGGCAGGATCTCTGAACTCCCGGTACCTGCGACTGTCAATATCCCGCACGAATCCCCCCCGATTCCAGCAGCACACGCAAATCTGCCCGCGTTCCGAATCACGCAGGGCAGACCGCAACTGCACATCGTGGTCCGTCGGCATCCCACTACAACCGGAAACTGCAGAGCCTTCCGGATTCCCACGCCAAAATCAGTTGACTGCCAGTCGCGTTAATATGCATCCCAACAAGTGAATCATCAGGAAGCTCCGCGATCCAGCGGATTTTTCCGTCGAAATTGAGGCAGAACAGACGGCCTTCCAGCGTTCGAATCACCACACTGTCCTCCGTTGCCGAACACGCAACGGCCGCCGGAATGCCGTCTATCGCAAATGTTCCCATCTGCGTTCCGTCCAGATCACGCACCTGCACTCCATGATTGAAAGCGGCAACAAATAATCTGTCGCCCGCCTCGGCAACAGCCGTCATTCCCAAATTGCCTGCCTGTGGATCGTGCCAAATGACATCGCCTGCAAGCGATGTGCAGCTGAGGTCCCCGTACTCTGCAGCAGCAATGACCGCTGCTTGATGAGCGAGGAAATGCAGATGCTCAACCGGCCGGGAACTTTGGATCTCCCGAATCTCTTTCCGCTCCGAATTGACGATATGAATTCTGCTACTGTCGGTGGCAAACGCAAAATGGCTGCCATAGGGAGCAACCGCTATTGCTGTGACCCTCCCCGTCACGCGTGCGTCCCACCAGCTTTGTAATTGCCGGTCAAAGCAACGCAGCTGTCGATCGCCACAGACAGCCAGCCCGGCTGCTCCATTATCTGCCAAACACAGAAGTCTCACCCCGGCAAACTGCACCGTTTCATTGATCCGCTCTCCATGCTCAGAAAGCAGGCTCAGGCGGCCTGAGGATGACGCCACACCAATGCTGCGGGATTCCGTCGAAAAAGCGGTCGCGCTGATCCCATCCGCAAAAAACTCTTCGAACGTCAGTCCCGGGAGAGCCCCGGATAACGGTCGCAGCGCTGATGAACTCATAACCGACCTCAGGGGTGCAGAAAACACAGCTTTGGAACTGTCACAACAGACAGCCTCAAGCCCATGTTATTACGCCCGCTCAATTCCAGCCAGCGGCCGCTCCACGATTTCGGCAGCAAGCCCGTCCTCGTACTCGATCTCCATTCGCAGTCAGGATATTTCGCTCAGCGACCCACTCCCGCTAATCCGCGGCGAAGAGCCGACATCGCTTCCGAAACATCCGGATCAGCAATCAATTCCTGGCCCTTCCGAGGGCGGAAGAACAGCGTGGTCGCTCCCTCATCTACAGGCACATCCACGTCAGGATCGAGCCCTTTCCCCGGATAGCTCCGATCTGCCGGCGAATAAAACTGCGCGGTGGTCATCTTCAGAGCCATCCCGCGTTGCGACATCAGCGGCAGGATCGTCTGTACAGACCACTTGCCGTAGGTGCGGCGACCGACAATAACACCCCGGTTGTGATCGCGGATTGCACCAGCGATGATCTCGCTGGCACTGGCGCTGTTCTCGTCCACAAGCAATACCAGTGGAAAAAGATAAGGCTCCAGCTGCCCCGCTGTCATCACCTCGCTGTCCTGAACGCCGCGGCCACGGGTTCGCACAATGACCCCCTGGTCAATAAACCGATCCGCGACCCAGTATGCGACGTCCAGCTGACCGCCGGGATTTCCCCGCAAGTCCCAAACCAGCGACTTCATTCCGCGAGTCCCCAAATCGCGGATCGCTTCGTCCAGTTCGTTCAGAGTATTATCCTGAAAGTGCTCCATCCGGATGTACCCAATGCCTCGGGTTTCATCCAGCATCTCGGCCTGCGTCACACTGGGGACGTTGAACTGACGTCGCTCTAAAGTTTGAGTGAACTGTTTGTTGTCAACGGTCGTGTATGTCAGCCGAATCTTCGAACCGGGCAATCCCCTCAACAGTGTTGCCGCTTCATCAGTTGTGACACCGACACAATCCTGACCGTTGATCGCAACAATATGGTCGCCCCCCTGAAGCCCGCCCTCAGATGCTGGCCCCCCCGCGAACACCCGCTCCAGCAGGATTCCCTTGTCGCCATCAGCACGAATTGAAATGCCGATCCCAACAAGATTGCCATGCACCTGCAAATTCAGGCTGCGATACTGATCAACAGTCAGCAGCATGCTGTTGGCGTCTAAACAGTTGACACCACCGAAAATGTATTCCAGCAGCACCGCCTGAACGGGAATACCCAGACGCTTCTGACACAGATCGACAATTTGCAGCATCAGTTTCTGAGCCGCTGGCACACTGGCGACTTCTCGATTCCAGTACTGCTCCAGCAGCACTGACCGCACGCTGGCAACATTGTTGGCGAGATCCGGTCGCACGTTGTCATTCACGAAACGACTGTTGACCAGAGCCATGTACAACGATTCTGTGCCGTGAGCCGTAAAACGCGTGATGCTGATTGAATTCAGGTAACCCGTCGAAATCTTGTCGAAGACCTCCACCAGCAGCCGGGCAGCAGCCTCCTTGTCACTGGCCTTCAGCATCGCCTGATACGAATCGTCCAGATAACGGCGAGTGATCGACATCTGAATTCGAGCGCGACGGAGTGCGTAAGTCAACCCCTGATCATCCGGGAATTTCCGCAACGCTGTTTCGTAACAAACAACTGCATCTTCCCAGCGCTCCGCAAGCTCAAACTCCACTCCCTCTGACAGAGCCGCCTGCGGTTCCGGAGCCACTTTGCTCGCCTGAGCTGATTCATCTCGCAGTGCGGAAAGTGAAACCGCTGTCACGGCCACCATCAAGACAGGCAAAAAGAGAAAACGATTGAGAATTCTTGTCACTGTGTACTACCCCTGAGGGAATCCATGGATCGATGAGCACCTTTACACCCATCGCAGCAGGGATTCCTTCCCCCAGTCGGCAGTGTTGTGAATTGTCGCAGTGCGCAATTGACATTCCGCTATTACAGAACTCTGCCCGCCGTTTCGGAGGCATCGCTCCCGTCCTTGTCACACAAACTTTACCCCTCCACCCTGAAACTTCAGTCAAAACAGCAACAGAAATCAGATTTGCCGAAACAGATGTCCGAAGCTGCTGCGAAACCCGTATTTCAGGAAAATGCAACCTGGCCCCCCGTGATTGCCGCAATTACCGAGGCGGAAACCTGCATGAGCACATCCCGAAAGACGGCGAACACAGTTTTTTGACCTGTAGATCAGCAAAAAAACAACGGAAAACACGGCTCGACCGACGATTTTAAACAGGCAGGGATCCTCCCGAAGTTTCCCGTCGAATACCCCGGACAGCCTCGATCTTCCCAGACTGCAGAGTGCCCGCGTTGCTCGGAGAATGTCACGCATGCGTCTTCAAAACATTCTCATCGTGCTTCTGTGGTGCTTCTCTCAATCTGACGCCTCCCACGCCGACGACGACACTGCAGCAACTCAATGGACCGAATTCCGGGGCCCAACGGCGATGGGAACCGCATTCTCCGATTCGCTTCCGCTGCGCTGGAGTAACCAGAAAAACGTCACCTGGAAAGTCGCCATTCCGGGCCACGGGCTCTCTTCACCCGTCATCAGTGGCCAAACCGTCTGGCTCACAACAGCAGATCCTGACCAGAGTTCACTCCATGTCCTCAGACTCGATTTGCAGTCGGGCGAACTGCTCAGCGATACTAAAGTGTTCGACCACGACAACCTTTGGGCAATTCACTGGAAGAACAGCCATGCCAGCCCCACACCGCTGCTGCACGATGACATGTGCTTCGTCCACTTCGGATCGCATGGCACGGCGGCACTGAATTCCAGTGGAACGATTCTCTGGACACAACGACTGCCGTATTACCACCATCATGGCCCGTCCAACAGTCCCGTGCTGGTGGATGACATGCTGATTCTGGTTTGTGACGGTCTTGATCATTCATTCTATGATGATCGAGTAATCCCTGATGCGATCGCCCCACAGTTCCTCGCAGCACTTGATGCAAAGACCGGAGAAATACGCTGGATCAAACCTCGTAATGGTCGGCACTCTTACGCAACACCGTTGGTCATTAATCTTAATGGTGCAAAGCAACTGATTTCTCCGGGTGGCGATCGTGTGGTGGCCTACGACCCCGAAACCGGTGAAGAAATCTGGTGGGTTCGATACGACGGTTACTCGCTGGTACCACGCCCCGTCTTTGGAAATGGTCTCGTCTTCGTTTGTACCGGCTACGACGAACCGACCCTGCTGGCAATTCGTCCGGATGGAACCGGAGATGTCACTGCATCACACGTCGCCTGGAAGTCCGATCGATCGGTGCCGCTGAATCCTTCTCCGATCCTCGCCGACGACCAGCTTTATACGCTCAGCGATGCCGGAATCCTGACACACTACGCGGCCGAGTCCGGGAATGTCGTCTGGAGAAAACGTGTGGGAGGCGATTACTCCGCTTCACCAATCCTGCACCGCGATCGCCTGTATTTGCTGAGTGAGTCCGGCACCATGACCATCGTTTCCACTGGTGACCGCTACAAGGTCTTCGCCAGAAACAGTGTCCCCGGAACCACGCTGGCTTCACCTGCGGTCAACGGCAATTCGCTCTTCATCCGCACCAATACGCATTTGTTCCGGATTGATGAACAATCGGGGGCCACCACCGACTCCGCGGCAAGATCTGATTCACCGCCTCCCGCCGCAAAAACCAAACAGCCAAACCAACCCCCAATTGAAATCAAGGCTGACGAGTCCCCCGGAATTCGCATCATCGGCAAGGGAACCTGACGTCGAGTGTGCCCCTGCTCCGTCCCCCCTTCAACCGCAGTGGCAAGTCCCATTCTTTCTTCGTGGCAGCCTCATCTGGAAATTCCGGCACGCCCACCGCTCCACATACGGGATTCGTCAGCTTCCACGGTCAATTCTCGTGCAGCAAAACACCACACCACCAGTCGCTTCCCACGCCAGGTTTCCCGCGCCACGACTTGTGCATACGCTCCACGAACCCCCGAGCCCCGAACTCCTGCAACCTCGACATCGCGTCCAAGATCAGCCGTCAGATGCTGAACCAGCCCTGCTCCCTTCGCGTGCAGGTCGGCAGCGTCGTAAACCAGCGTATGGCTGTCGCCCATCAATAACACGTCACCATAGCCCTGCGATTCCACTGGAAGCGATGCCGATGCACCCAGTGGACTGGTGATCAACTCTGTGACGATTCTGAGTCGCTGCGTTTCCCGCAATTCCTCTGATCCGGTCTGCATGCGAGCAAGATCCCCCGTCATCTCTACGCTGACCGATTGCTCTTCAAACACTCGGACACCGTCGTTTTGGACAGCAAAACGATCAGCAACCTGCCGGGAAATGATCTCAGCAAGCAATTCAATTCCATGTCCGGAAAGATGCGTGTCTGTCCGACAGTAAAGCTGGTCAGCTTTCTGCTGCTCCCGAAACAATGGCCATAAATCCACCACCGCTATCCCACTTCGCTCCAGATCCTGACAGAATCGCTCCAGCCAAAGATCAGGGCGAGCGATTTTCCGCGGTTCTGAGCCTGACATCCCTTCCGGCCAAACTGCAGCTTTCGCCGGTATCGGGACGATCAACAGATCGGCCCCCTCCGCTAACAACGTTCGCTGCAAACCTGCAATTGCTTCCAGCACCTGAAAACTGCCTGGATTCGCCTGCAGCATCTGCGGGCCGCGCCCGGTGACCGAACGGATTTCATCCTCGAGATACAGCCAGCCATCCGTTCCCTGAAAGACCCGATCACTGCCGCGACTGTAAAAACTCTGCTGCAGCCCCTGCAGAAACCCGGTACCGTGAGCACGGGTCAGCGACTGATCCTCAATCAGGACTTCCACGTCGGCCAGCCCTGCCCTCAACACATTATTGGCATCCAGTAATCGTGCTGAAATCCCTCCATTGGTCTCCGCAGCCACCGTTATTGCTTCCCGAACAACAGCAACCACCTGAGCAATCTCCGGAAGCTGACTACCTCGCTGTTCTCTGTTGGAATAGTCAGCGAATGCCTGCAGAATTGATATTCCCAGCAACAACACCGGTATCACACCTAAACACCGACGTAACAGCGCATCGCTGCTTCTGGCCGCTGTTGCATGACTCTTCATTTCCATGTCCCGCACTGCCATGTTCGGACCTGCTCAGAACAGAAAATAAATAAACGGATTGCGTGTTTGAGCTGACATCATGCAGACCGTCAGCGGTAACAACAGTAACACCCACGCAGCTCGCACCAACGTGATCCGCTGCAGGAATTCTTCCGACTCAGGAGCCAGCCACAGCACCGCTGCAGCGACTGAAAAAACACCGACAAACCATGGCTGCAACAGCACCGTCCACAAGATCTCTGCAGCCGGTCCGGCATCTCGAAATCCCGTCATGGCTCCCAACATGACACCAATCTCAGCAGTTGATCCGCAACGGAACAGCACCCATGTGAAACAGAGAAACAGAAACACCAGGGTTCGACGAATCCAGCAAATCAACCATGCCGGAAGCAAACTGCAGGGCCCCCGCGTCAGAACAGAGATATTCAACACCCGTTCGGCAATCAGCGCCGCGCCGTGAACGGCTCCCCACAGCAAGAAGTTCCATGCGGCACCATGCCACAGTCCGCCCAACAGCATTACCGTTCCAAGATTCACGGAGGTCCGCAGTGCCCCGCGACGATTTCCCCCGAGTGGAATGTAAACGTAGTCCCGCAGCCAACCAGATAACGTGATGTGCCAGCGACGCCAGAAATCCGTCAGCGATTCCGCCCGGTATGGCGAACGAAAATTTGCCGGAAACTCAAATCCCAACATTAATCCCAAACCGCGAGCCATGTCGGAATAACCACTGAAGTCAAAGTAGATCTGCATTGCAAAGAACACAGTACCAATCCACGCCGCGCTGAATCCCGGGGCCTCAGCGGCAAAGACGAGGTCGGAAGCCTCACCACACGGATTTGCCAGCAGAACTTTGCGGGCAAGCCCAAGCGTGAAGAAGGCCGCACCCGTTCCGATTGACACTAAACTGACCCGACGAGTTCGCAACTGCTCAGACAAGTCGCGATATTTGAGAATCGGCCCCGCTACCAGTTGCGGGAACAACGACACGAAACAGGCAAAGTCCACAAAACTGCGGGTCGCGCGAGCCTGCCCGCGATAAATATCAATGCAGTAACTCATGCTCTGGAACGTGTAGAAGCTGATCCCCAGCGGAAGCGCCACACGCAGCACGCCCGTGACATCCACAGCAGTTCCGGAAACCTGCAGCAGTAACTGCTGCCACACCTCAATCCCGAAATTCCAGTACTTAAAAAAGCCCAGTACACCAAGATTCACCGACACCGAACAAAATAACAACAGTCGCTGGCGACGACTTCGATGAACCTGCCGGGACAATGCCGGGTACTGGCCGTCCTCCTGCACCTTCTGGCCGGACACCAACATCAGCCCGCAGCAAAAATCAACGACGGTTGAAGCCAGCATCAACAACACAAAAGCCGGATTCGCCCAGCCGTAAAAGAGATAGCTGCAGACCGTCAGCAGCAGATTTCGCAGCCTCTGCGGCACGCCCCAGACAAGCAGCAACACCCATGGCAAAAACCAAAACAGGAAGACCGAGGAACTGAATATCATCGGCTTCCTCGCCAGTCGATTTCCGTAAGCAAGGACGAACCTGAAGGGTGAAGACGGCTCTCAATTCCTGACAGCATCGGGGATCCCCTGAGTGACATCCAGAAAAATCCTGCGCTCGCCCCGATCTCCATCCAGCAACAATCGCTCCCCCGCCAACTCCCGGTGCTCCAGATAATCCTCCAGCTGCAACGTGAATCGCTGACCCCGACGAATTCGAGCAGAAGCCTGAATGGCCCCGTCCAGAATTCCCCAGTGAGCAATCAGAATCTGCTTCTCCTTCAGTTCACCCTGCAGGACCTCGCTGACGAGATAGCGGTTGACCACCAAAGCACGACGGTATGGCAAAATACTGCGTGGCTGTGGCACCTGACTCGTCTCCAGACATCGAACCTCCACCTGCAATCGCTGCAGAGGCTCTGCATTCGCTGACATCGTCTGCTGCAACAACGCCGAGTCGATCGATTCGACTCCCCCACCCCGTAACCACAAATCGGGGAAGAAATCCGCATGGCGATTTTCCGTCACCTGCAGCCACTCCTGAACACCCTGAAGATCGCGGCGAAATCGCCCAATGTGGATCTCCACGCCACGACCACCACCGGAAATGGCATTCACCGGTCCCTTCTCTCGATAAGGACCAGTCACCACGAAATATCGCACGTCATTCGACCACCGCGGATGAAATGCTTCGTGTCCACCCAGCCCCGGCGATTCAGAGACTGGAATTGTCCAGCCCCGACTGTTTCCCGGAGAAAACATCTGCAGATTGCGATGCGGTCCGTCAAACACCCAACTCACACCACTCCGGTCGGGTGCCATCGAACTCCAGCATCCTGTTGCCCGCTTTTGCCATGTGCCGTTCTGCAGATCCGCAATTCCCCCCGCAGGCCACGGAAATTCTCCGGCAGCGTAGCGACCACCCGCACCTAATTGAAAATTATCCGGACTGATCTGCGTACTGCTCCAGACTGGCTCACTCACCGCAGGTTGTTCCAGCAAAACGCGACGCACATTCCGCAAGCGAAAACTCTCCGGCTGACCAATCCACTCCCCGACGTAAACCCAGTCCTGCCGTCGTGATGGATCGTGCCAAACATCCAGAGCAAATCCGTCGCACAGCACTCGGGCTTCTCCGCCCGCAAACGGAATGACCCACACCTGCCGGACCGAATGGTCACTGTAGACCACATTCTGTCCGTCCGAACTCAACAACGGCTTGCAATAACTCCCTTCCTGCGCAGAAAGGAAACGCTCCTCATCAGGCTGACTGCTGTCCAGTGCCATTAAACGCAATTGCGATCCCGTTGCCAAAACGTCGCGGCCGTCGGAGGAACGGTCCTGAACCCAGACCAGTCGATACTCTTCATCCGCTATCTGCCGGCTGTCAGTACGGCTGTCGGATGTTGTGATCGCATCCTCAGGCTGCCGCTCATCACACTCGGCAGACGGAGTTTCCGATCCGTTCGCAACCGAATCAGTGCCCACTGCCCAGCCGTACGTTGCCCCCGCCTGCAGTACAAAAATGAGGCACGCCGGAAGAATCAGAAAACGACAGGGAATCTTGCTCATTCCCCGAGTCTCATTCAGTGCCAACAGATTGTCAAGACCCTGCCAAAGACGAGGACCATCCGATGTCCGGACCGTTGCAATCTCAGACGGCCAATCAACTGACCGCAGCCAGCAACCGCAATTCAGCCTTCAACACGTTGGAATGAGCCGGCGACAACACCCACCGCAATCAGCAGGACTGCAGCAGCGGCAAGCCACACACCAGTTTGTTGCATGTGACCCGGATTCAGCACGGCCACTCCCGCACTGCCAGTCAACAACGCCAGACCCGCATTACGCACCCCGCCCGAGACACTGCCGGCATTTGAAACTCGCCGAACCAGGAACAGAGTCAGCAGGCAAATCACCGCCCATACTGCGCCCGGCCACAAACGCTCAGTCTCAGCCGATTCGACCTGCAGCGTCAGCAGCGGATTCCCGCCAACTCGAATGAAGTCCAGCCTCTTGCCCTCTGCCGGGATTTCAAAACTCAAGGATAATACCCCGGTCGCCGAGGCCGCCTGTCCACCGGACTGCTCGGCCGCGTCCCCCAATTCCGCTCGCCCTTCAAAAAGCTGCTCGTCCGGTGCCTGTGGCATCGCCGCCTCGGCCGCGAGTTGCTCATTTTCCATCGAACTGGACTCTGGTTTCGGCAGCGGTGGTGGGGCAGGCTCGGCAATATCCAGAGACTCCATCAGACGCTCTGGCGCCTGCTGCCGCTTCAGGTCCGAAATGGCATTCTTCTGCAGGAGTTGGCGACCGCGAAAGTCCCGGCCCAGCTGTTCCACCGCATTATTCGCATCCTTATCGCGGGCCAGCCCACGTCGCTGCAGAGCATCGATCTGCTTTTCCGCCCTGGCCGCAGACTTCTCTTTCGCGGCCTCATCCTGAACTTCCCGCTCCTTCAACTGCCGCTGAAACCGAAATTCCATCCCCGATGAACGACGTGTCGCATCCTCCTCAAGTTCAGACTGACTCCGTGTCGCAGCCCTCCCGTTGTCCATGAAGAACAAGTCGCGCTGCTCAGTCACCAAAATGTTCGACTGAGCGTCCTGCTGATACAGATAACTGTTTCCCTCAATCAATCCCTGGTTCTGCCCCTGCAACTGTGCATCAAGACGATTCATCAGCTGTAATGCTTCATTGCGTTTCGTTTCCACCTCCGCGCCGTTGCCCCGAATTGTCTGCAGTCGACGCAGCACACCCTGCAAGCCCGTCCCACTGGACAGGTAACTCTGCTTTCCTGTGCTTAATTCCGAACTCCCCGCTCGGCCTGCCAGTTGCAACGCCTGCTCCACTTCCGACAACACCTCAGCATCCTCCAGTGACTCCTGCGTTGCCTCCACAACATTGGTAAAACGAGGGTCATCCAGCAACACTGCACGCCACTTGTCAGGCAGTCGAATCATCCAACGGTTTCGAGAGATGCTGACTCCTGTGGCAGAGTCATCCCGATACTCGGGAAACTCGGGCACCGGAATCGCAATCTGCCAGCGCCCCAGCCGCTGGTCAATCGCCTGCGACAACTCTTCAATCTCTCCGGAGATCGCAAACTCCAGCTCAAACCCCGCAGCACTCAATCCGTTTTGCGGAATCGGAATCAACTGCCTCTCGTTGGCGGAGTCACTGACGACACGGACCGGTCGACCTTCAATTCGACAATACAGCAGGCGACTTCCGGCCGGGAATGTCACCGGCAAAAACTGACGCGACTCATTGGTGACCAACAAGCGGTGCGTACTGCGCCAGCTGCCATCTTCCGCGATATTCGTCTCGTGAGTGGCCAGACTGATGACCGTTGGTGAGACCTGCTGCTGCTCCGGGATCTCAATCGACCATGTTCCGGTCTGCACATCCAGCGGGACAATCCGCACGGCCTGCTCCAGCAGACTGGCTGGAATGCGAGTGGATATCTGATCCGCGTCGACGGCCGGTAACTCTGCCTCGGCGTCAGATTTCAACAGGGCATTCGACTGATTCACGACAACCTCGTAGTGCGACTGAGCCGAAAGCGTCAGCGTCGCCTGATCGGCTGCTGTAAACACCGGTGCGGAATTTCCAAATACGCCATCTTCGGGAAGGGCCTGACTGACCGTCCCGAGGACGAAGAACTGCCCCTCCACCGGCTGCTGTAATTCAAACACAACCCGCGATCTTCCCGCATCTGCCTGCGTGCGAGTCACACGACGCTGGCCAGGCACGTCAAACTTCATCGTGTCTGCAAGTTCGGTCGGCAGGTCCACCGAGAATCGATCGGCAGGAGCTCGCGAGATCAACCACTTCAATGCCAGCATCTGTTCCAGAGATGTCGGAGTCACTGTCGTAACCGTGACGCTTTCACCAATGACCGAACTGATGGCCGGACGCAGTGGAATCCTGACTGAGCCCGGCGTCAACGCGTCACTGCGGAGCACGATGGCTGGCACCTCCGTCGCCAACTCGCGATAGACTCCCGCAACGCTGTCCGCAGGCATCCGCTGCCAGTCACTGCCGGATTCCGGTTCACCACTTTCGTTTGTTCCGTCCAGCCAGACTGCCAGACGTGAATCCGCCCGAGTTGCATCCAGCATGATCGGTGGAGTTAATTCCAGTTCCGCGGCAGCCGCAGTTCCCTCCGTGCGCGCCTGCAACACAACTTCCACCATCCCCGTGCTGGCATCCTCCAGTTGCAGATTCAGGAC
>JAFMMM010000458.1 GCA_017859815.1 Planctomycetota bacterium
ACTATTTGCAGCTGGGTCGACTGCTGCGACAGCAGGGGGTAAGTGTTGAGGTTTATCCGGAGGTCAGGAACTTTGGCAAGCAGATGAAGTACGCAGACCGTCGCGGCTTTGAGTTTTGTGTGATCGCCGGCAGTGACGAATTCGAAACGGGACAATGGCAGATTCGCAATATGAAAAACGGCGAACAAACGGCAGTCGCTCAGGCGGAGATTGGTCAGTCGCTGCCCGCTATGATCCGCCAAAACTCATCCACGAGTTGATCCGCTTCGTTTCTGAACGCTGATTCCCCCACCGAAAGCAGATCGTCTGTCATGCTGGAAAACCTCCCCTGCAGCACGTTGCAGCACAAATCGCTCACCATCGAAGGCTACTCGCGCGGAGCGGTGCAAAGTTACTGGCGAGTCCCGGAGCTGCATGTGGGACTGGAGCTTGGAGCAAGCCCATGGTTGTTCATGGGGACAAAGACTTTTCTGGTCACCCACGGTCATCTTGACCATCTTGCTGCCCTGCCCGTTTTTGTGGCGCGTCGACGAATGATGAAGATGGATCCCCCGGTGATCTTTCTGCCAGCACAAATCGTGGATGACACCTGGAAAATGTTGAAAGCCTGGCAACGTCTTGACCGGGGACGCATGAACTGTGAGCTGATCGGAGTGAGCCCGGGCGACTCAATCGATCTGTCACGCGAACATCGCTTCACCGTCTTCCAGACCAAACATACCGTGCCGTCCGTTGGTTATGTGATTCACGACGTCCGCAGAAAACTGAAGCCGGAATACCACGGACTCGCAGGAGACGAAATTCGCGACATCCGTCTGCAGGGAACCGAAGTCACGGCGGAAATCCAAACACCGCTGCTGGCCTTTACCGGAGATACGGCCCCCGTCGGACTGGACGCCGACCCAAATATTTACAAGGCTCAGATTCTGCTGACGGAAATGACTTTTTTCAGGCCGGATCATCGCCGGGAAAAGATTCACAAGTTTGGCCACATGCACCTGGATGATCTGCTCGAACGCGCCGACAAGTTTCAGAACGAACTGATTATTCTTGCTCACCTCAGCACTCGCACACATCCCGGCGAGGCGAAACGCAGGCTGGAACAAACACTGCCAGAGCATCTGAAAGATCGCGTTCATCTCTGGACCTGATCGCCCGTCTTACAGGAACGCAGAACCATGTCACTCCCGCCAAGGATTCACATTGTTGGACGCCGAAATTGCGGCAAAACCACATTGGTATGCAACCTGTTACAGGAATTCGGACGCAGAGGACTGCAGACAGCAACGGTCAAGCACACTCACCACCCGCATGAACTTGACACGCCCGGAAAAGACTCGTGGAAACATCGGCAGGCCGGGGCATCCATGGTGGGAATTCTGTCGCCACAGTTGACCGCAGTGTTCCAGCCGCATTCACAGCACGAACGTGGTGAAGAGCGATATGCGGTGATGCTGGCTGCGGCACAGCATTGCGATCTCGTTATTGTGGAAGGTGATCTGCACACTTCCGCCCCAAAGCTGGAAGTCTGGCGAGAAGTTGCAACTGAGCCGCCTTATGCCACAGATGTCCCCGGAATTCACGCCGTCGTCTCAACAAGACAATCCATCGAAGTGCCCTGCCCTGTCTGGAGCGGACTGAGCATCGAGGAGCTAGCCGAGCGGGTATTACAGGTAGTCGCTGAGAACCGTTGACTTACCGAATTTTGCAGGTCCGGCAATGTCGGAGCTGCCTTCTGGCTGAGCCGCTCAGGGGAGAGCCTGCTGGCCATCGGCCCCCCGGGAATTGGACAATTGCAGCGTCACTCCACTGCAGCGGTGCGGATGGTGCCATGCACAGCCATCCTTGTCTGATCGATCACAACAATTATGTGGGTTAAATCTCACGCTCGCACAATTCGCCGACAAATACCAGGGTGTTATTTGCACCACCCACCAGAAGCCTATTATTGTCACACCAACCAAAACGAACTGAGTCGTTTTCAATTACCGACGCAGGCGGCGCAATTTCTTTGCTACGGGATCAGAACATGACTGACCAGACAATCAGCGGCACCGTTCACACAATCGAAGACACCAGAACCTACGGGGAAAAAGGGTTTCGAAAACGTCTTCTCGTCATCACTCAAAAACGGGGGAATTACACGAACTACATTCCCATCGATTTGCTTGGCGACGCCTGCGAGGCGGCGGACGACATCGAACGTGGAGACCGGATTCGAGCGGAGTACCGGCTGTCCGGACGACGCTGGCAGCGGGATGAAGCCAGTGAAGTACGTTTCTTTATCAGCGTGGAATCACGTTCCTTCGAGCGCACGGAAATGGCTTCGGCAGCCGTGGAAGCAACGCCGGAAACTGTTGCGCGTTCCTCGAACGACGAGCAGGATGTCCCGTTCTGACTCGGCACGACACACTCTCGGCTGCAACCAGATCAGCCGGTAACGCTCACCGCCCACCGAAACCTGCGGAGATGATTCGTCACGGGGTTTCGGCCGGCGGCAATTTTCACGCGTTGATGGGACAGAACAGACAACTCATTCATTCACATACCTCGGCGATGACGATTCCGCGGCTTCAGTTGCGTCTGTGTGTTTTCGTTGGCGTGAGACGATATTTCCCCGCTGGTAATCCGTCGTTTTCGATCAGCAGGGACGGCTGTTTCATCTCTGCACTGGTCGCTGCCGCTGTCGATCAGGGAAGCGTCCGACAACTCCGCACAGTGGCTGGTATTCACTCGTCGGGCTCATCCCCGGCGGTGAAGATGACGACTCCCGGCTGGCTCAACGCCACAACATGTCAAATGCTTCACCCGGGTTTTGGAGAGAAGGTCTGCCGCAGCAGATTCTGATCATCACTCCCTCGGTGCTGCCGCATCCTGACGTCACCGGTCGTGCTCCGCCCGGCAACTGTCAATGTGATGAGCCTTGCTCGCTTTTGCTGCATTCTGATCGAGTCAGTGTGACCAGCAAGCTGCCCGAGTTTTCTTCGTGGCAGGTCATGTCAGCGTGCTTTGCAGTGTGAATCCGGTATACTCAACGCAGCGTTTCCTCGCCCGGTGAGTGGTTCCTGAAACAGAGCACAGTGGAGTCCATCAATGCCCTCGTCTTCATGCCCCATCCTGATTCAAACAGTGCTCCGCGGCATTCTGCTGTTGTGTCTGTTAGCGCCACAGTCTGGATTTCCGCATCCCGCCTGCGGTGATGAAAAGGCGGTGGATACGACCGCGGACGTGGTTCCCTTTGCCGACACAGATCCGGCCAGTCCGTGGTACCCGCACCGCGACTTCCCACACCTGAAAACACCGGAGTGGGCGGGTGATGCAGAAACAAAAGCCGTGATTGTGCTGGCCATCGATGACATGCGTGATCCGGCCAAATACGAACAGTACCTGCGACCAATTCTCAATCGCCTGAAACAGATTGATGGCCGCGCACCACTCAGCATCATGACCAACCAGATCATTCCCGCAGATTCACAGTTGCAAAGCTGGCTGGGTGAAGGCGTCACAATTGAGTGCCATACGGCAGACCACCCCTGCCCACTGCTGAATGACGGTGATCTGGAAAAAGCACGCTCCACCTATAATCGCTGCGTGGACCAGATGGCACAGATTCCGGGAAATCAGCCTGTCGCATTTCGTACTCCCTGCTGTGATTCACTGAATACAGTCAGTCCCCGATTCTTCTCAGAGATTTTCAGCGGAACAACAGATGCAGAGCAATTTCTGCAAATCGATTCCTCGGTCTTCATGTTCTACACCTCGGCAGATCCCCGGCACGATCGCGAACTTGTTCTCAACGATGCGGGTGAGGA
>JAFMMM010000459.1 GCA_017859815.1 Planctomycetota bacterium
CTGGACCTGCGTATCGAATCCGGAGTCCCCGTTCTTGAGGGAATCGAAATCGACGGACGCCTTGCTGTGATCTACAGCCGCTATGACATCAGCTGTGCGCTGGAACATCAGGCATCTCTTGCCTGCGACGGTTACCTTGAGGAAGATGCGGCAAAACTGGCGGTGAATGTTGTCCTGTATTCGATGCTGCAGGACATTAGCTGGTCGGGACAGCTGCAGTCAGTTGCCCCGCAGAAACCCGTTCGCTGAAGTGTACTGGAAAGGACTCCGGACATGGCCGCAGACAGCTGTGCGGATCGCATCTGTATTGGTACGGATGAAGCCGGATACGGTCCAAACCTCGGGCCTCTGGTGATTGTTGCGACGGCGTGGGAACTTGACAGTGACCTCTACTGCCGAGACCTCCGGCAGCAGCTCAGCGAAGTCGTGACAGACGATGCACGGCAGCGCCATCGGCGATTGCTTGTTGCTGATTCCAAATCCGTTTACTCCTCCGGGGACAGTCTTGAAGCTCTGGAGGTTTCTGTATTGAGCTTTCTGAAGACACTGTGCGCTTCCCCAAACAGCGTTGCCGAACTGGGGCAGCTGCTCGCTCCGGATTTGTTCACACAGGAGTACACCGCGGAACCCTGGAATGACCCGGCCGACAGTCCCGTGTTGCCCGCAGACTGCCTTGCCGAAGTCATCGCGGAATGGTGTGACCTGTTGAATCAGGAAATGCAGAACAGTGGTTGTCGAATTCGGGGGATCATTGCAGAGATCGTCTTTCCGGAGCGGCTCAACCGGCTCCTGGACCTGAAGGGTTCCAAGGGCGCTGTACTGTCGGACGCCACACTGCAGCTGGTCAAAACGCTTCATGACCGACACGCCGCGGATCACTACGAAATTATCTGCGATCGTCATGGTGGTCGCAGTCGGTATGACGAACTGATCGCGGAACAGTTCGAAGACCAGTTTGTTTTTCGGATCGAAGAAACGCGGCAGGTATCGCGCTACCGAACCGGAAATGTGGAATTCTGTTTTCGAACACGGGCGGAGGAGTTGCTGCCCGTCGCCCTCGCCTCCATGACTGCAAAATATCTGCGTGAATTGCTGATGAATCAGTTCAATTCATGGTGGTTGAAACAGGTTCCCGGACTGCGGCCAACCCGAGGTTACCCGGTCGATGCCAAACGATTTCGCGAAGATGTGGACGAGCATCGAGCCAACATCGGGATCGCTGACCATGTTTTTTGGCGAAACCGCTGAGCTGGACTGAAAAACCAGCATTCCGGGAACGGTGAAACGCTCGCTGCGGCAAGGAATTCGGATCGCCGCCGTTCACTCCGGACAGATCTTCCGATAAACTCCCGGGGGTTTTACGTCTGTTGTGCCACGTGTTGGCGGGCGTAAAAGTAGTTTTGTTCGCTATTTTGAATTCGGTTCGTTTGCTGTGGTTCTCATGGCTTCCGACCGCCCTGACATCGGTTTCGCAGACCGCGTTGATACACGGAGGGCGACGCACCGTATCATTACGGCAAGTCTGTCGACTCGGCCAGGGCCCCCGGGAGTTGGGAATCAAGGTCTCTGCTGACGCCGCCTGTTTCCAGATCGGCAATCTCGAGGGACCGTGACTTCAACAGCCCGGTATGCGTTCCTGTGGGGCTGTTGAAGACTCCACAATGCATCGGTCTGTGCAGTACACATCAACGATTTCCGCACTGGTGATCGGCGGGATCCTGTGTCCCGGACGACGACAGACCATCACATCAAATTCAGCGAATGGTTTCAGCACACAGAAGTGTAAGAACATGGGTAGCATTCCGGCTGGTGACTGGAAAAAGGGAATCAAGGTTCAGATCGACGGTGAACCCTACGAAATGCTGGATGTTCACTTTGTGAAACCCGGCAAGGGACAGGCTCTGTACAGGACCAAACTGCGTAACCTGTTGAAAGGCAGCCTGTACGAGAAGACCTATCGCAGCGGTGACGCTCTGGAGAGTGCTGACGTGCATCGCGCGGACGGTGTCTATTCCTACCGTGACGGTGACGCCTATGTCTTCATGGACAACTCCACTTTTGAACAGCACAGCCTGCCATCCAGTGTGGTGGAGGATGACATGCGGTGGCTGATGGAAGGAGCCAGCGTGGCGCTGCTGTTCTGGAACGGTCAGTTGATCACCATGAGTCCGCCGCAGCACGTGACTCTCCAGATCACATACACGGAACCGGCAGCACGTGGCAACACGGCCACCAACGTCACCAAGCCGGCGACCGTTGAGACAGGCGCTGAGATCCAGGTACCCTCCTTCATCAAGGAAGGGGACCGTGTCAAAATCGAAACAGAGTCGGGGCAGTACATGGAACGTGTACAGTCCTGAATCCCTGTTTGCAGGACAAATGCGATCTGTTGGCCAGTTGGCTTTCCAACAAGGTTCGGTTGGAAAGCTGGATTCAGCAGATCGTCGGGAACTCCTTTTCAGTGACGCAACTTTTCTCGAACTTCTCTGGCTCGGTTTCACCTCATGTCCACGGCAGAATCAGCAGCATTGGATCACAACCACAGACTTTATATCGAAACAGTCGGCTGCCAGATGAACATGCTGGACAGCGAACTGGTCGTTGCTGCGCTGCGGAAGCAGGGGTACGAATTAACGGACAGTCCCAAAGACGCGGACACCGTCCTGTTCAATACGTGCAGTGTGAGGGAGCATGCGGAACACAAGATCTACAGTGCCCTTGGTCGTCTGAAGTATTCCAAGCGACGCGCACCGCAGAAGGTGATTGGCGTCTTCGGATGCATGGCACAGAAAGATCAGGATCTGATTTTTCGCAAGGCGCCACATGTCGACATCGTCGTCGGCACGGGGCAACTGGCAGAGATTCCTCGCCTGATCGATGAAGCCCGTGCTGCCGAAGAACGAACTCCTGTTAAGGCGGTCAGCCTCGGTCGCCGTGACGGTTCCCGAACTGAAGTCTCCAGCAGCTTCCAAAGTTACGATCCGCTTCGCGACCCCGAAATGCGGCCAACCCCGTTTCAGGCCTTCGTGCGGATCATGATTGGCTGCGACAAATTCTGCACGTACTGCGTTGTTCCCGCGACTCGAGGGCCTGAGCAAAGTCGCCCACCGGCACACATCATTCAGGAAGCTCGTGTTCTTGCCGACCAGGGGGTCCGAGAAATCACTCTGCTTGGTCAAACCGTGAACAGCTATCGCTGGACCGATGGTGATCAGGAGACGCGACTTTCGGATCTGCTCGGCAGACTGCACGAAATCAATGGCATTGATCGTATTCGATTCATCACCAGCTTCCCCAAAGATATGGGTGATGACCTGCTGCAGGCTGTCCGGGACTTGCCAAAAGTCATGAAGTACCTGCATGTGCCTCTGCAGTCGGGTTGTGATGAAGTCCTGAAACGCATGAAACGTGGTTATACCGTTGGCGATTATCGGGACATGATGCATCGTATTCGTCAGACAATCCCGGGCTGCTCCGTGTCCAGCGACTTCATCGTTGGCTTCTGCGGAGAAACCGAGGAATCGTTTGAAAAAAGCATGCAGCTGATCCGGGAGTGCCGGTTCAAGAACAGCTTCATTTTCAAATACAGTGCTCGTACCGGAACCACCGCGGATCGCCTTTACGAAGACGATGTGCCGGAAGACGTCAAACGCCGCCGTAATAACGAAATGCTGGATCTGCAGAACAGCATCTCAGAAGAAGACAATGCCGAATTCATAGGTGATCGGGTCGGAGTTCTCGTCGAGGGACTCAGCAAATCTGCTGCTCGCCGCGCACAAAAAACAGGACTTCCGGCTGATGC
>JAFMMM010000460.1 GCA_017859815.1 Planctomycetota bacterium
TGTTCGAGTATGCGACCGCCGTGGTAAGCGTTTCAAAGGCGATGACCCGGTCTCTTCTGGCGCTTGGTGCCCCGGAAGAAAAGGTGGTTTACAACCCATATGGGGTTCGTGAGCGTTTTTTTGAGGTCACGCCTGACTATCGTAAGACGCTTCTGGCAGTGGGAAGATTCGCAGATATCAAATCTCCGGTGCTGACACTGGAGTCGTTCCGGATGGCATTGGGAGAGGTCCCTGATGCGAAGCTGGTGCTGGTTGGTGACGGCCCGTTGTTGGAATGCTGCAAAGCGCTGACGCTGGCCTGGGGGATTTCAGACAGTGTGGAATTCAAGGGAGCGTTGACTCAGGATCAGTTTGTACCGCTGATGTCACATGCCTGTGCTTTCGTGCAGCACTCCGTGACCACCAGTTGTGGTGATTCAGAAGGGACGCCCAACTCAGTGCTGGAAGCTCAGGCTGCGGGGCTTCCAGTGATTTCAACTCGTCATGCAGGGATTGCGGAAGCTGTGCTTGACGGGGAAACCGGTCTGTTGTGTGAAGAGTACGATACGCGCTCCATGGCGGCAGCAATGGTGCGCGTTTTGAGCACCCCCGAGTTCGCTCGCGAAGCCGGCGCGGCCGGACGTGTCCACATGAAAAAGGCGTACACAATGAGTCGCTACATCGGTACTCTTGAATCTTTGATTGCGAGTGCACGCCGCGGAAGGGTTGGGGCATTATGAACATCCTCGGAATCTCAGCATTCTATCACGACAGTGCTGCAGCATTAATCTGCGACGGTCAGATTGCCGCTGCAGCTCAGGAAGAGCGTTTCACTCGCCGGAAGCACGACCCGGGGTTTCCGGAACGTGCAATTGAGTACTGTCTGTCGGAAGCCGGACTCAAAACTGCGGACGTTGACTACGTAGTTTTTTACGAGAAGCCGCTGGTCAAATTTGAGCGTTTGCTTGAAACCTACCTCGCCTTCGCGCCTTCCGGGTTTCGAAGTTTTGCGATGGCGATTCCGGTTTGGCTGCAAGAGAAGCTCTTCCAAAACAGGACGCTCAGGAAGTCCTTTCGGGATGCCGGAAATGCAAAGCTGCTGTTTACCGAGCATCACGAGAGCCACGCTGCAAGTGCCTTTTACCCCAGCCCGTTTGAAGAGGCAGCGTTCCTGACTCTGGATGGCGTTGGAGAATGGTGTACGACCACCTGGGGAACTGGTCGTGGCCATCGGATTGAGATCTGCGAAGAATTGACTTTTCCACATTCACTGGGCCTGCTGTACTCAGCCGTGACCTACCACTGTGGCTTTAAAGTCAACAGTGGTGAGTACAAGTTGATGGGACTGGCGCCATATGGAAGCCCGGTGTACGCGGATCTGATTCGAACACAGTTGATGGAGATTCGCGACGATGGCAGTTTCTGGATGGACATGCAGTATTTTAACTATTGTCAGGGATTGACAATGACCAACAGTCGGTTCAGCAGGCTGTTTGGATTTCCACCACGACAGCCGGAGGCAGAACTTGCCCAGTGCCATATGGATCTGGCGGCCAGCGTTCAGCTCGTAACCGAAGAAATCGTTCTCGCGATTGCCAGGCACGTTCAAAAGTCATCGGGGATGAAAAACCTTGTGCTGGCCGGGGGAGTAGCTCTGAACTGCGTTGCCAATGGCCGCTTGTTGCGTGAGGGGCCGTTTGAGGATCTCTGGGTGCAACCTGCTTCCGGTGACGCCGGAGGTGCGGTTGGGGCAGCGCTGTTCGCGTGGCACCAGTTACTGGGACGGGAGCGTACCGTGGGATCCATCGATACGCAGCAGGGAAGTCTGTTGGGGCCAGCCTATACGGATGAGGTGATTGAAGCCGATTTGAAGCGGCTCGGGTGCGTTTACCAGCACTTTTCAGACGAGGCCACCCTGCTGAATCGCGTCAGCGGGTTGCTGGCTGACGAAAACGTGGTCGGGTGGTTTCAGGAACGCATGGAGTACGGCCCACGAGCACTGGGAGCCCGCAGTATCCTGGGAGATCCCAGATCACCTAAGATGCAGTCGGTCATGAATCTTAAGATTAAATATCGGGAGAGTTTTCGGCCATTTGCTCCGATTGTCCTCAAGGAGCATGCGTCTTCGTGGTTCGAAATCTCTGAGCACCACGAGAGTCCGTATATGCTGGTCGTGGCCGATGTTCTTGATGAGAAACGCATCGAGTTGGACGAACAGCAAAAGTCGCTCATGCAGGAGGCGTCTGATCTGCGGGAGCGGGTCAATATTCCCAGGTCACAGGTCCCGGCGGTAACCCATGTGGATTACTCTGCTCGTCTGCAAACTGTGGACAGCATTCGAAATCCCCGGCTACACGGATTGCTGGGGCAGTTTCATCGGGATACTGGTTGCCCAATTCTGGTCAACACAAGTTTTAATGTCCGCGGAGAGCCGATTGTCTGCACGCCCGATGATGCAGTGCGTTGCTTTCTGACCACAGAGATGGATGTTCTTGTATTGGGCAATTTCGTTCTTCGGAAGCAGGACAACGCGTCCGGAATGACGGACGAAGAGCGGCGTCAGCATATCGAAAGTTTTGATCTTGATTGAATGCTGTCAGAGAAATCATCCCACTGGAACAGGGAAATGTCATGCAGATTAACAGGAATCCTGACGATCGTATCTTGAGACAATTTGGCGGGCTTTGCACGGTTTTCTTTGGTGGAATGGCAATCTACAGGGGCATCACAACGGGGAGCGACCAGTGGGTCTGGGTTCTTGCCGTTGCTGGGGCCACCGCAGGTTTGGTTGGATTTCTCCGGCCCTCACTCCTGAAACCTGTTTTCGTCGGGTGGTCAATTGCAGTATTTCCCATTGGCTGGATGGTGTCGCACCTGATCCTGGCGTTGATGTTCTATCTGGTTTTTACCCCGGTCGGCATCGTGCTTCGTCTGCTTGGTAAAGATCCGTTGCAATTGAAGAAGACATCAGTTCGAACTTACTGGAAATCGCATCGGTCACCGGAAAACATGAAGCGGTACTTTCGTCAGTTTTGATGTCGTGCAGTCCGACTGTCTTTGCAGGAGTCCCTGAATTCAAAGACTGTGAAAAAAAGGAGAGCGGGAATGTCTGAAGAAAACAATTCGTTTGAATCGCTTCAGGAAGAATCAGGTTCGATGATCACTGAGTTTTTCGACTTCCTGAAAGAGAACAAAAAATGGTGGCTCGGTCCGATTGTGATTATGCTGCTGGGGCTCGGTGCACTGCTGCTGTTGTCCTCAACTGCTGCGGCACCATTCATCTACACTCTTTTCTAAATCCGGTCGCGGGATGGTTTGATGACCTTGATCTCTGCAGCGTTGAGAGAGTCCAATGGGAAGTTGCGTATTTTTTGACACATCGGAGGACGTTGGCAGACGACAGCTCACCCTCGAGTCGTTTTTTTTCGAGATGTATCGCAGGAAAGCCTGGCTTGCCCTGGCACTGTTTTGCGGCTGTGTACACGGGGTATTACTGCAGGCGATGTCGCCTTTTCGTATCGATGCATTCATCGTGATGAGTGAGAGTTACGGAAAACGATCGGACACGTTCTACAACGAATTTCGATTCTTTTTCTTCGAAAGGGCAGAGCAAGCAGGACTGAGGGAACTGTCGATTGATGTGGAAAGAAATACCCCGAGGTATGTTAGAATCTCCTGCACTTCCGGAGAGTCGGAACCTGAAATTCTGCAGTCTGTGATTGAGGCGGCTCTGAGCGATCAACGCCTGACGCATGCATCGTTACCGAATGAACTCAAGAGGTATGAAGAAGAGTTGGGAAGATTATGTCGCGGGGTGAT
>JAFMMM010000461.1 GCA_017859815.1 Planctomycetota bacterium
ATCCGCCCTTATCATGTTCTTGGTAATTTCTTTGGTCACACTCACGTGCGTAATGTTTATGGGTGGAACGGTTCTCAACAGCGGCAACCCAGCGGCGATGCAGCAGTGACCGTGTTCAATGGCGACAATGCCTCGCATTTCTCCGGCGACAAACAGGCGTTTTTCTATGTAGAAATCCAGAACGCCAAAATCCTGGTCCGGGAAGTCATCACCAGTGATGCCTGGAATACCTTCCAGTGGTCGCCACAGGTCTGGTCCTGACCCGGGCCTGCCAATCTTCGGCGGCCGCAGTTTTCTGATTCCTGAGCACAGCAGCAGTTCTGGTTGCACCAGGCTCTGCCCGCCGCGGCCTTGTGTCTGTGTTTCGTGGCCACAGCACCGGGATCAACCAACGGTGAAACTCCCTCAGCGCCGCGGTTTTGACGGCTTTCAGTTTCGTGTAAACTGCGACGGACCACAAACACCTGTGTGCAGAAAGCATGTTTCATGACAGAACAGAACCGCCGTAGTTTCCTGTGTAATACTGCTGCCCTCGCCGCGATCCCCGCCAGTGGTCTGTATCTGGGCGCGGCACCGCGGCGGTCACGTTCTCCCAATGCCCGTCCCACATTTGCAGTCATTGGATGCGGGGGCCAGGGCACCGGGGATGGTCGTCGAGCGACGGGCCACGGCGATATCAAAGCCGTCTGCGATGTGGACTCTGCTCACGCCAACTATGCCAAAGCGGCCTACACCCGCCGGATGGCGGCTCAGGGCAAGCAGGTGCAAATTGACATCTACGAAGATTATCGCGAAGTGCTGGGGCGGGACGACATCGACGCCATCATCTGCGGGACGGTCGATCACTGGCACGTCAAAATTTCCGCCGAAGCTCTGCTCGCCGGAAAAGATGTGTACTGCGAAAAACCACTCACCCTCACCGTCGATGAAGGTCGTATCATCACGCAGGTGGCGAAACAGACCGACCGCATCATTCAAGTGGGAACTCAGCAGCGTTCTGACGAACGCTTTCTGAAAGCGGTCTACATGGCTCATTCCGGTCGGCTGGGAAAAATCAAAAAAGTCACCGTGGGACTCAATCACAATCCCTTCAGTAAACCCCTGCCGGCAGTAGAACCGCCCAAAACCCTCAACTGGGAGCTGTGGAAAGGTCAAACCCCGGATGTGCCCTACCGCTTCCTGCAGAATGGTAAGGACGGTCAGACACTGGTGCGAACGCTGGGCGACGGCAGCATCAACGCCTCCAACTGTCATCAGGAATTCCGCTGGTGGCTGGAATACAGTGGCGGCAAAATGACCGACTGGGGCGCCCATCATGTGGATATCGCCCAGTGGATCATCGACCAGTGCGGCACCGGTCAGGGCCCCGTCAGGATCACTCCGGTGATGGTCGACGCTCGTGTGCCATTCGACGAACAGGGCAATCCCACCATGACGGATCGCTACAATGCTCCGCATCGTTTTACCGTCCAGGCACAGTTCCCCAACGACGTCGTGATGGAAATTACCAGCGAAGGCCGCAACGGGATTCTGGTCGAGGGCACCGCTGGTCGCATCTTCGTCAATCGCGGTACTATCGACGGAAAACCCATCGAAGATCTGGAACAAAAGCCGCTGCCGGAAAACTGGCTGGAGGATCTTTATGACGGCCCCATTTTGGAGCACGTTCATAACTTCTTCGACTGCATCACCAGTCGACGCCAGCCGGCATCTGATGTCTGGACTCACGTCCAGTCCATCAACACCTGTCATCTCAGCAACATTGCAATCCGCCTGAATCGGGAGATCCACTGGGACGCAAAACAGGGCGTCATCACCAACGATGCCACAGCCCAGTCCATGCTCAAGCGACAGGCACGCAGCGGCTACGAAATTCAGCTGTAAACAGTTGACAGCATAGCTGCTTGAAAAATCACCGCTCACTCAGCCGACGAATTCCCAGGTCGCTCAACCCGCGTAATGGAGACTACTGATGGATGGATTTGCAGTTGGCCTTGCCTGCGGTGTGGCCGCCGGTGTTGCCTGTGGAATCTCTCACACACGCAATGAATTACTCAAACTCATTCGCTCCGGGACAATTCGCGTCGTTGATGAAGACGGAGCAGACGTCGATGAAGACATCATCATCGAGCGCCTGACCAAACGACGCCCGAAAAAGTGACCGATCGCCACAGAGTCTGCAATTCCTGCACCACCAGAAACTGGCAGGCTGACCATCTTACCCCTGCCGGCTGATACTCCACACGGACACTCCACCACAGACAGGACGCACAATTATGGCTCGAGTAACCGGAATCGGTGGCGTCTTTTTTAAGAGCCGCAGTGATCATCAGCAACTCGCTGCGTGGTATGAAAAACATCTCGGACTCACGCTGGAACCCTGGGGCGGGGCCATCCTGAAATGGCCCGACGACCAGGCTGGCGACAAGGGCATCACCGTCTGGAATGTCGCTGCGACCAACACGGATTGGTTCGCCCCCAGCGACGCATCGTTCATGATCAATTATCGCGTCGATGATCTTGCCCAATTGGTGCAGCAACTGCAGCAGGCCGGAATTGAAATCCTGCAGGGACCAGAGACTCACGAAAACGGCAGCTTTGCCTGGATCTGTGATCCCGACGGAAACAAGCTGGAACTCTGGCAACCCGCGTGAATGCGGTTCAAAACAATGCTCTGACAGCGGCAACTGCAGTCTCACACTCATAACACGGCCCCCTCTGACCTCCAGGGAAGCGTTTGCCCGGTGACTCACCAGTCTCTCTGCTCAGCAACCAGTCAGTCACGATCGAAAGACCCGCCAGTGCTCAATTCCCTCTTCAAAATCGGTGATCGTCGCGACGAAATTGGCTGTCGAGTTTGGCAACTGCTGATCATCGTCCTGTTGCTCAACGCCAGCCACTTTTGCGTGGCCGATGAAGGGCTGCAGCCGCCTCAGCTGGCCGCTGCTGAAACCACAGTCCGGCTGCCAGGACCGATCACGGATGCGGTCGTCGGTGGCGGTGGGAGATATCTGATCTTTCAGTTGGCGTCACTGCAACAACTGGCCATCTTCGACGTGAACCAGGCAAAAGTGCTGCGTTATCAACCGCTGCCTTCCAACGACGTCGCACTCGCTGCCGGTCAGTCTCACCTGTTCATCGGTCTGCGTCCGGAAAAACTGATTCAACGCTGGCACATCGCCACCGGAGAACTGGAAGTCTCCACCGCTGCCCCGGTCGGCGGCATTGGCACTCTGGCCATGGGAGCCCAGTCGGACTCCCCCTTGTTCCTGCTGTCATCACGCGACGCCAAACGTTCGTGGCTGATCGATACCCGAACAATGCGATCCAATCCATTCAGCTGGCGCGGCTGGGAAGGCGGAGCGTGGGGGCCGGTGTGGGTCAACGTCTCCTTCGATGGCAGCACCGCTGCGGCCTGCGGTGGTGGCTGGGCCGGGATCGATGTCCTGGCAATCGGCGCCAAACAGGTCACCACAACCGCATCGGGAAGTTACACTCGCGGGGAAACTCTGGTCGCCGGAAACGGCGGTCTGCTGTTCCCCGATCAGGGCCCCATACTGCGGCGAGATCTCGCCAGCGAGGTGGATGCCATCGAAGGACGTCCCTTCCCTGCACTGGATCGCACCTGGTCGGTCGCCTTGGGGAAAACCGGCGGTCAGGCAGAACTGACCGTCTTCGCCAATGCAGATCCCAAACGCCTGGTCACACTCCGTGACCTGCCGGAACTGAATCAGGGCGCTACGCTGCCCAATCACAAACGCATCTTTCTGATTCCCGCCGCCGAAGTCCTGG
>JAFMMM010000093.1 GCA_017859815.1 Planctomycetota bacterium
CATAGAGTTTGCCCTGAACAGGATTCACCAGGCTCGCTCTCCTGCCTATAATCGGCATGGATTGCGAAGAACTCACTGTCACGCCGCAGAAGTTGTTCGCTGCCCGCCATCGCAAATGCAAAGTAACAGGCTGGTGACCGGTATTGACCCGGTCAGCGGTGTATTGCCGGCTCGCCGGTGCATTGTGATTTCTCCGGGTGCAGCCGGTTTCTAACAGGGCAGCCCTTCCAGCACGGTTTGCAGATCTGAAGCGACAGCATTACGTTCGGGAGAGTACTCGGACCATTCTGCGGTCTTACTCGTCCGCTGGCGTTCGCTGTTGTCGGCGGAATGGATACCACAGCAGATGTTGCGACGTATTGCCAAAAGTCTTCGCCCCTGTCTGGCAGCATTCGTTGCGTTATTAGTGTTGGTCGCTGCGCTGGAGTTGTTGCTTCGTTATACGGATGTTCCATTTTCCGTGGTGACGGCTCGAACAGCTGCTCAGTACCAGGGAGTGCTGACTGCGTCGGAGAAGTATCACCATGATCTGCGCCGCAGCGTGCGGATGGTTGTCCACCATTCCGCAGACAGAGATATTGAAGTTCGCACCAACTTGCTGGGGTGTCGCGGCGAGCCCATTCGCAGAGCGTTGACTGAGAATGACTACCGCATTCTGATACTGGGCGACGAGACTGTTTTTGGCGCCGGAGTCCCGGAGACCTCGACGCTGCCAGTTCGGCTGAAGGATCGGATGCAGAGACACACCGCACTTCGTCTGGAAGTGATCAATGGTGGTGTTCCCGGGTTTTCG
The DNA here is from genome assembly GCA_017859815.1 of Planctomycetota bacterium. Taxonomy (GTDB): domain Bacteria; phylum Planctomycetota; class Planctomycetia; order Planctomycetales; family Planctomycetaceae; genus SXXK01. The sequence continues at coordinate 794 of JAFMMM010000093.1, forward strand.
CCGCTGTTAAGCAGGCTTCGCTACGAGCACCTGCTGAGCGCTCTGAAACCCCAGCTGGTGATCCTGCATGTGGATCTGTCGGATGCTGCAGACGAAGCCTCTTTTCGCAGTTTCCTGACAGACGACGGCGGCAAAGAGTATTGCCGTCATCCATTTGGGATCATGAAGCCAGTGACGTCCGTCTTTGGTCAGACAGTGCAGCGGTCCGCGCTCTTGAATCGCCTGCTGTCGGGATTACGACAGCAGGCCCCCGGAATTCTGTCAATCCGTGGTGAAGCCTGTGACTGCTACGAATACGAGTGGCTGTCTCGCTCTCCAGGCGACAGGAATCTTCAAACGGCTCATTTGCTGGATTCCATCACTCGGCTGAAACGCAGTGTGGAGGAGTCGCGGGCACAGCTTCTGGTAACGACCTGTCCGGTGCGCTGGCAGCTGCACGACTGCAGCGGGAATCCGGAACTTTTGCAGCGGTGCGGAATTAAGGGGAATACTCCGAGTCTGAACATGGCTCCGTTTCTTCTGCTGGCCGACCACTGCGAGCAGCATGGCATTCGTTTTCTGAACAGTCTGGACGACTTTCAGTCTCGAGCGGAATCCCACGAGTGTTTCGACGAGCGGTTCCCGGTTCTTTCCGAGCAGGGACAGATTCTGTATGCGGGAAGCATCGCCGATTTTCTGATCAAGAATCCCCCTCGCGAGTGGTGACGCAGTAATCAGCGTGCTGCTGGCTGGACTGCGGTCGCACTGCCTTGACTGCAGAAAACGCCTGTTCGGCTGTTCAGAGTCCGGGCCGGGTTGCCCGCATGATCGCACGAACAGGCGCCGGATAGCCTTCAATCGTCAGTCGTGAATCCTGCGGATCAAGAAAATCGGACAGTGAATCGAACGTCATCCACTCCGTTTTGCGCTGTTCGTCGATTGTTGTTGCAGAAATGTCAAGAACATCGATGTTTCGAAAACCGGCGCGACGGAGCCATTTTGCCAGCATCGTCGTTGTGGGAATGAACCACACGTTACGCATCCGGGCATAGCGATCTTCGGGTACCAGTACGTGATCACCGTCACCTTCGAGGATCAGGGTTTCAAGGATCAGTTCGCCGCCGGGGCGTAGTGAATTTCGAAGTCGAAGCAGGTGATCGATCGGACCTGATCGGTGATACAGCACGCCCATCGAAAACGTCAGGTCAAAGTAATCGAGTCGATCGGGGAGGTCATTGTCCTGTAATGGCAGCACCCAGTGAGGCGTTTCCGGCCGGCAGAATTTGCGGAGCAGTTCGAACTGTACGGCGTAGAGCAGAAACGGATCCAGCCCCACGACCATCGCTGCACCGGAAAGCAGCATTCGCCATCCGTAGTAGCCGTTTCCACAACCAACGTCGAGGATGCGCCTGCCATCGAAGCGAACATGTTGCGCAAGCCTGTCCCACTTCAGGCTGGAACGCCATTCGGTATCGACGGTGGTTCCGAAGAACCGGAACGGACCTTTCCGCCAGGGGTGCAGGGCTTTGAGCTGCTGATTCAGAATGGCCTGGTCGTGTTCCGACAGTGTCCCATCCACAGCCACATGGTCACCCTCGACACGAAGTCCGGCATCGGGACATTCCGGAACCTGTTGCAGCAGCTGCAGCCAGCTGTCGAGGTGGCCATTTTGCTGCGGCTGCAATGCGGCACGAGTTTTTCGGTCAACAGTTTCTGCCCATTCGGCGAGGCCGTCCTGTCGCAGGCTGTGCAGCAGCGATGAGCAATTGAACGGGACTGGGGGCACTTTCAGAATCCTCCCAGCTCGACCGCTCGGGAAACTCGATCAATGGCCAGCAGGTAGGCGGCGGTTCGCAGTGAGACGTCACGTTCCCTGGATGTGCTCCATACCTGGTCAAATGCTCGTGTCATTGACCGTTCCAGCTCTTCCCGGACGCGACTGAGGTCCCAGCGAAAGTACTGTTGATTCTGGACCCATTCAAAGTAGCTGACAGTGACTCCACCTGCATTTGCGAGGATATCCGGCAAGACCACGATATTTCGCTGCTGCAGCAATTGATCCGCTTCGGGAGTGACCGGACCATTGGCTGCTTCGATCACAAACCCGGCTCGAATGTCGGCGGCGTTGTCTTTGGTGATCACATTGCCAAGTGCGGCGGGAATCAGTACATCGGCATCGAGGCACAGTAAGTCTTCATTGGAGATCGCCTTGCCGCCATCGAAACCTTCGAGAGAGCCAGAGGTTTCGATATGCCGCTGTGCTGCAGGAATATCGATTCCGTCGCGATTCAGGATGGCACCCGAAATGTCGGAAATGGCGATGATGCGCGCACCGCTGTGATACAGCCATGCCGCCGAGAACGAACCGACATTCCCAAAACCCTGGATGGCAAACGAAGTTCCTTCGACGGACTTTCCAAACTGTCGCAGTAACGCCAGTGTTACGATTCCCACTCCTCTGCCAGTCGCTTCCGTACGTCCCTGAGCTCCGTAGAGTTCCACCGGCTTGCCAGTGACACATCCGGGGGAGAAGCCGTGAAACTTTTGATACTGATTCATGATCCACGCCATGGTTCGGGGGCTGGTACCCATATCGGGTGCCGGGATATCCCGGTCGGGTCCGATGATATCGTGGATTTCATCAACGAATCTGCGAGTCAGCCGTTCCTGTTCAGGAATGGACAATGTGCGCGGGTCGACTGTAATGCCACCTTTGGCACCTCCGAACGGCACATCGACAACGGCAGTTTTCCATGTCATCAGAGCAGCGAGGCCACGGACTTCATCGGCATCGACATGGTGATGATATCTCAGACCGCCTTTCATTGGACCGCGAGCACGATTGTGCTGGATGCGATAACCAATACAGATTTGCAGTTCGCCATTGTCCTTGAGGAAGGGGATTTCAACACGCGTTTCGCGATGAGGTGTGATCAGCAGCGACTTCAGGCTGTCTGAAATTCCGGCGATCTTTGCTGACTCTTCAAAAAAGAGTTCTGCAGCCTGTCCGAGTGATGTCATTCTGGATGACTTCCTGTTCTGAAGGTGTGAATCCTGCACTGAACCGAAATTCGAGCCGCCGTTAAACCGGGTGAAATTCTCTCAGGCACCGGCTTGTTTGTCATCACGAAGCGGTCGAAGTCGTAAAAAGCCGGGCAAACAGGTGCTGTCAACATCTCGCAATGCCGGAGATCCCCCGTTATTATACGGGATTGCGTATGACCGGCAGGATTAGCTTCCCAGGAGGTGATTCATGTCTGCTCGAGATGTTTTGACCGGGTTGATTCCGAATCTCGCTGTAGTGTTCAGGCTGCAGGCTGTGATTTTCTGCGCTGCCGTGCCGAGCGTCACAACGGCAACCGATGCCACGTCTTTGATCGTGATTCCGCAGAACGTCTTGTTGCAGGGCCCGGAGGCATCTGATCAGATCGTTGTGCTGCGTTCGACTGAAGCCGGCACCGTGGACATCACGGGGCAGGTGCAGTTCGAATGGCCGCAGCAGTCCATTGCGGAAGTCCTGCCGGGTGGTCGAATCCTGCCGCGTACCGAAGGGACCGCTGAGCTGCGAATTCGTGATCAGCAGTTGGTGGCCGATATTTCCGTCACGGTCAGCGGTTTGCTGGATCCCGAACCAGTTTCATTCCACGCGGATGTTCTTCCTGTGCTGACTCGCGCCGGCTGTAATTCCGGGGGCTGTCACGGTCGGGCTGAGGGGCAAAACGGTTTCCGTCTCAGTGTCTTCGGCTCCGATCCCGGCGCGGACCACGCTGCGCTCGTCAGTGAAGGACGCGGTCGGCGTGTCTTCGCGGCGGTTCCCGAAAACAGTCTTCTGTTGCGGAAGGCGACTGCCGAAATCCCTCACGGAGGCGGTCAAAAGTTCAGCGCGGGGTCACGCTGGTATCGGATGTTGCGACGCTGGATCAGCGAAGGCATGCAACTGGATTCGGCAGAAGAAGACGATGTCGTCAGGCTGCGGGTGCAGCCGGAGCAGATGGTTCTGACTGCCGGAATGCATCGACAGCTGCGCGTTCTTGCAGAACTGCGTGACGGAAGCTTCCGCCCGATTACTGCAGAATGTGATTTTGAATCCAATCAGGACGATGTCGCGGACGTGGATTCTCAGGGACAGGTCACCGGCGTGGACGTTCCGGGTGAGGCGGCGATTCTGGTGCGTTATGCGGGCCATGTGACAATCAGTCGTGTGATTCGGCCGCAACCGGAATCTACTTTTCAAAGGCCGGCTGAAAACAATTTTGTGGATCGACTGGTCTGGGATCGGCTGCAGCTGCTGGGGATACCGGTCGGGCAGCCCGCGGATGATGCGACCTACCTGCGGCGAGTTTTTTTGGATGTGACTGGAACGCTGCCGACGCCTGCAGAGGTTCGAGAGTTTCTGGCTGACACGCGGTCGGACCGCCGCGAGCAGATTGTTCGTGATCTGATGCAGCGTCCCGAATACGCTTCGTTTTGGGCGCAGCGATGGGCAGACCTGTTGCGAGTCGACAAGGACATCATCGCTCCGGAGGGTGCTGTCGGAATGACACGCTGGATTCGCTCCCGAATCGAAACGAACCAGCCTTACGACCAGTTTGTGCGAGAGATTCTGACCGCCGGGGGATCCACATTTGCGGCATCGCCGGCCGGTTTTTTCCAGGTGCATGCAACTCCGGAAGATCTGGCACGTTCCACCAGTCAGTTGTTTCTGGGAGTTCGTATCGAGTGTGCTCAGTGTCACCATCATCCGTTCGAGAGATGGGGTCAGGAGGACTACTTCGCGTGGGCGGGATTCTTCACGGGAGTGAAGAGTTCTGCGCAGCCGGGCGGGGGAAGCAAGATTCGCGGACTGGCTGGCAAGCCAATGGCTCATCCTCGGACCGGTGTTGAAATTGCTCCAGCTCCCCTGGGATCGGCTCCTGCCAGTCTGTCTGCTGAGATGGACTGGCGTGAGGGAGTGTCAGACTGGATGACATCCCGCGATAATCCATGGTTTGCAAGAATGATCGCGAACCGGATGTGGTCGTGGTATTTTGGCAGGGGCCTGGTAGAGCCGATTGATGATTTACGTTCGACAAACCCGGCGTCGAATGAACCGTTACTGGACGCTCTTGCAGAACATCTGGTCGAGCTCAATTTTGACCTGCAGCAGTTTGCCCTGCTGCTGACTCAGTCGGCTGTTTATCAGTTGGATGCATCGACAGTGGCTGGAAACAGCACTGACGACAGGAACGGATCTCATGCGTTGTGGCGACCTTTGCAGGCCGAGGTGTTGCTCGACGCGGTCTCTCAGGCCACGGGAACGGCGGCGGAATTTAACGGCTGGCCTTTGGGGTATCGAGCCATCGAAATCTGGGACAACAAGCTTCCGTCACGATTCCTTTCGGTCTTTGGCCGTCCGCAGCGACAGACGGTTTGTTCCTGCGAACGGGGGATGGAACCCAGTATTGCACAGGCTCTGCATCTGATGAATTCTGAGACGACACTGCAGCAAATCACCAGTCGACATGGCCGTTGTGCAAAACTCGCGGAATCAGATCAGAGTCCCTCCGAAATTATTGACGAACTGTATCTTTGTACGCTGAGTCGCTTCCCATCGGATGCAGAACGGCAGGCGATGTTGCCGACATTCTCTGAGGCGGCGAGTCGTTCCGAGGCAATCCAGGACCTGCTGTGGGTCCTGCTGAACACGCGTGAATTTGTCTTCAATCACTGACTGACAGACCTGCAGAGTTTCTGCGGCGGGAGTGGGGCGATGGCGAAAACATTCAAACGCACCAGAGCGAATAAATCGGGGCGTCGGGACCTGTTGCGGATTGGCGGAACAGGGTTGTTGCAGGGGCTGAGTCTGCCGGCTCTGCTGCAACTGCAGGCGGAGGCGGCTTTGCCATCCACTGCGAAGGCAAAGTCCTGCATCTTCTTCATGCTGGAAGGTGGTCCCAGTCACATTGACATGTGGGATTTGAAGCCGGATGCGCCGAAAGAAATCCGGGGGCCCTACTCCCCCATTTCGACGGTTGTTCCGGGGACTCAGATCAGTGAACTCCTGCCAATGAGTGCTGGGATCACAGACCGCCTGACAATCCTCAGGTCTCACAGCCACAAAGACAACGCTCATCAGACCGGGCGTCACTGGGTGCTCACCGGATATCCGCCAAGCTTTGCCGATGGGCAGGCGAAGGGAATTCCGTTCAATGAGTTGTATCCATCGATCGGCTCCATTGTTTCGCGTGAGCTCGGTCCTCGGGGCGCAGTTCCTCCCTACATCGAAATCCCCAATGCCCTCGGCCCCGGCGGGCCTGGGTTTTACGGCGCTCGATTTGCACCTTTCACCATCAGCAATGATCCGGTGCAGGCAGACTTTCGGGTTCCGGACCTGGAGATTCCCAATGCTGTCAGTCGCGACCGATTTGAGCGTCGTCAGAGATTACTGAAGCAGGCGGAACGCCTCGGGAAATCAAGTGAGGCTGCAGGGGGTGCGGCAACCCTGGGAGAGTATTACTCCCGGGCTGTGGATCTGGTGACAGCACCGGAGGCTCGCAGAGCATTTGACCTGCAGGCGGAGAATCCCGATGTACGTGAACGCTACGGGTTCAGCTCCATTGGTCAATGTGCACTGATGGCGCGGCGGCTGGTGGAAGCAGGCTGTCGCTTTATCGGCATCGACAATGGCAGCTGGGACACGCACTTTGATAATTTTTCAAGTCACGAAAAGACTCTTGTTCCGCCAACCGACCGCGCATTGACGGCACTGATCACTGATCTGGACGATCGCGGGATGCTGGATGAAACCCTGGTGGTGATGATGGGCGAGATGGGGCGTACTCCACGGATCAACAAGGATGCGGGACGTGATCACTGGTCTCAATGCCAGACTGTAATCCTTGCCGGCGGTGGCATTCGTCGTGGTGTAGTCGTCGGAGCGAGCGATGAAACGGCCAGCTATCCGGTCACGCAGCCCTACGGAATTCAGGATCTGCTAAGAACAATCTTTCACTTGCTGGGAGTGGATGCTGATCGTGTTTATCAGACGCCGACCGGTCGGCCGGTGCCCATCGTCAATGGCGGTCATCGGATTGACGAAGTGCTGGCCTGACCAGAGACGGCCTGCCGCAGCCCGCGTGGTTTGAAAAGACGAATCACGACGGACGCTGCATGCTGCTGTTGAATTCAGATTCCCGACGTATGAAACGCTCGGGGGAACGATCATGTTAAGAATTGGCATTATTGGTCTCGACTCTTCGCACTGCACCGCATTCACCGAGTTGCTGCAGACGGGGCAGTTTGACAACGCCTCCGGACCAGTTCGCGTCGTGGCTGGATGGCCCGGAGGCAGCGCTGACTTTCCGCTCAGCATTTCCAGAGTGGCCGGTTTTACGGATCGCATGCGGCACCTGGGCGTGCAGATCTGTGCAACGCCCGGGGAGATTCTGGATCACGTCGACGCGGTCATCGTGGGTTGTGTCGACGGGCGTGTGCACGAGCAGATTGCCAAAGAGGTTTTCCCATCCGGACTGCCGGTGTTCATGGATAAGCCGCTGGCGCATCAGCTGGATGCTGCCGTGCGAATTGTGGAACTGGGGCAACGATGCGGCACTCGCTGGTTTACCGCTTCAGCTCTGCGCTATCAGCAGGATCTGGTCAGCAGCCTGGCAGATCCGGAATTGCAGTCGATCGTCAGTTGTGATGTCTACGGGACAGTCAGTCCAGCCCCGGGGCATCTGGAACTGGCGTGGTATGGCCTGCACGGAATCGAAGCGCTCTACGAGGTGATGGGGCCTGGCTGCCAGCAGGTCGCACGGGTTCGTACGTCTCGAGGGGACGTGGTTACCGGAACGTGGAGCGACGGGCGTGTCGGAACGTATCGCGGTCTGCATGAAAATGAGCAGGCTGTTGGTTTCGGAATGGTGATCGGCAGCAGCCAGAAGCTGGTGCAGTTGAGATTCCCGGCAGACTACACGGGGCTCGTGGCGCGAATCGTCGGCTTCTTTCGAGGTGAGGTGTGTCCGGTTGATCAGGCGGAAACGCTGGAGACCTTTGCCTTCATGCAGGCAGCGGAGGAGAGCAGTTTGGCTGGTGGTCAGTCGGTCCCACTGCGCAGACCACTGGGGCTGGCCTGAGGCCGTTGGATTGAATGATATCTGTGCTGCACAGGGCGATGTGACAGGTTGATGACATCACCGGGAGTCGGCGGCAGCAGTGCCCCGGGTCAGGGAAAGTTCAGCGGAATTTCCACCGCATGGTCCGAAAGGTTGCGGAGATTTCGCGGGCCTGTTTTTTGAACCGGACGGGCAGCCGGGCGGGTGGTATCGAACTGCTTCGGCTGCGGCTTTCGCTGGTCTGCTCCGAGGAAGTGAATATCCCCTGTTTCATCAGCGAGTTCCGGTTGCGGAGTTGAGCGATTCCGTCGTGGCGGCGTGTTTGATGCAGGACGCGAGCGATCGTCCGGTAATTCTTCCGGGGACGGCATTTCCGTCATATCGAGGGCATTATCAAGCGGAGAACCCGGAGCCGTTCGGCTGAATGACGGGGCTGTCAGCGTTCCTCGACGCGGAGGTCGATCAGTCTCCTGTCCGAGAGCGTGAATCACGCCGGCATCCGCTGCAGTTTCCTCAAAACCAGCGCGGCGAATTCGCCCCGTGTTGTTGAGGAATGATGATGCAATTTCGTTGCGCAGCGAGTCCCGCAGGTTAATCGCCTGACCACCTGCCTGAAAAACGGTGATTTCGTCAATGGCCGGACTGCCGCGTCGACCGACGAGACGCACAACAGCGTCGGTCTCGCGTCGTCCCAGTTCCACAATGGCGTGGTCTTCAAACTGCTGAATTGATCTGATGGTTTGTTTCAGAACCCGAGGGAGGAAGTCGAGATGCTGTGGGAGTTGTTCCATATTGCTCCACACAAGTCGCTCGAATTCTGCTGATGTCGTTGCTTTGACCTGGTTGAGACTGCCGTTTTCCCATGCCGCTGCACACTGAATCAGGGGGACGGTGTGCTGGAGTTGATTCTGCAGAGATGTGATGCCTTTGTCTGTACCCGGATACTGGAGGTCTGTAACCAACAGATTTCCGTTCTGTTCCTCCATCAGGATACTGCAGTGCCTTCCGTCCTCGGCGATGAACTGAAGCTCCGTCGAGTCTCCGGAGACGATGGAGTCCTGCAGTTCCAGGGGGCCGCGAGGGACATGAGGCAATGGCAGTGAAGTCAGCGGCAGGTCACTGAGCGGATTCCAGATCTGTTCATTCATATCTCGTGAGGAGATTTGCCGCAGCATGGGGATATTGGCAGAAGCGAGCGCATCAACGAACAGCACCGCACGCGCCGGAGCGGTGAATGCCAGCCGCAGATTTCGCTGCCGATTTGTTGCGCGATCGTAGATCATCACGTCACTGACAAGGAACTGGTCCTGTCCCAGTGAATGGGGGATAGAGCCTGCCGTTGTGTTGGCCGCATGGTCCATGGACATCAGGTCGAACCGACAGATCTGGTTTTCGAAAGGAACCATCACTGTGAGTTGACCGGAGAATGCCTGAATCTGGAAATCATCCGGGGCGTGTGCAGCCTGCGGCAGGGTGATCATTTCAAGATTGCCGATGCGCAGTGAATTCTGAAAGAACTTTTCTTCGCTCAGAGTGGCCAGTCGTACCCGATCCGTTTCGTTGTAGGCATTGAGGAACCCAGAGATGCAGTTCATGGCTCGGCACTGACGCAGCAGAGATCCGGGATGCTGTTCTTCGCGCCGCTGCTGCAGTTCCACGTTTGACACCAGCCATCGATCATCAGAGCGTTCGACTTTGACGCGAAGCACTCCATTTCGCGAAGGGATGCTGCCCAGAGCCTCGCTGGCGGCAATATCAATCTTGGGGCGTCTTGCCATTCCCTCTTCAAATTCGTCCGTGATGCTGCTGATCAGGCGATGATACCAGGAGTCGGGCAGTTGCCCGAGGGCTTCATTCAGTTCGGGCGCGGATGCTGTCAGAAGATCCTGACGTGTTCCGTTTTCCATCGTGTTCAGATATTCCCGGAGTGTCAGAAGCAGGTCCATCAGTTCCACGGAAGAGCGAGTGTCTCGAGTGCCCCGCTTGCGTTGACGGAGTTCCACATCATCGATGCACCAGCGATTCTTCTGCGGGTCATCGATCAGGACAAACTGATATCGGTTGGTGCCTTCTTCAAGTTCAGCAACCACGCGGCGGACGCCGTCTGCATCAGAGACTTCAACGACCTGCAGTTTATCACTGGGGAGGTCGAGAATATCGAGGTCTCGAAACGCAGTTGGTGACCGCAGCGCGACGGATTCAAACCGGCTGGAAACGACGCGTCGAAACGCACTTTCGTTGTCCTCAGCGAGTGCTTCGGTAAAGCCTGCGATCAGCCTTCGTTCCGTGTGCTGTCGCAGAAATTTGGAAGGGCTGGTGAGCATCCGTGCGAAACTGTTGTCGGATGAACTGAGGTTGCAGCCTGGCAGTGCCAGGCAGGTAATTCCCAGAAGAACTGCAGACCGAAGAACAGGGCAGTAACGCTGCATGAACATGCTCCTGCAGACTGTTGCGAGGCGGTGTGAAGACACCAGTTTTGGAGCCTGCAAGCAGAAACTGCGGGGATGAGGAGATGAAATTCCGGAACCGGAAGTCAATGGTGGGTCAGTGGGTGCGGAGGGTATCCGCCGGCGCAGAAATGAACTGCAACCGGTTTTTTTGCACTTCGGAGAAGCCCGGTCAACAGCCTGTTTCGGTGTGAGTCGTGTGTTCACGGGAACTCGCAACGACGGCGATGCGGGTTTCGGCGAATTCAGCAGAAACCCTGTGACTCCTGTTCAAATTGGCGGAATGAGTCGTGGCCGTGGCTGAGCCGGGCGGGGAGTGCGGGATCCCAATTGCAGCTCGGCTGGCGTGCGGCGAGAGAAGAACCAACGGGGAAAATCGGCATTTTCTGCTGGAGAACTGGCATTATTTGGCCGGAAAAGAGATTATTTGAGCGCAGCGGCAGGATGTCCCGCTGTACTACAGAGGAAAGGCAAGCCGTCTGAACGGTGCTTGTCGTGGGAATCTGTCCACGGGCCGAAACCGGCCATGCGAGGGCTCCTGCGACCAATAGTCGACAGTTCAGGGGCCGGCGGGCACCACACTGCATTGAATAAGTCCTGTGCGTCCGGGTGATTTCAGGGATTCGAAAGATCATCGGAAGGCGAACTGCAATGATGCAAGAAGAGCGTAGATTTCAACTGTTGATCACGGACGACAGTGCGTCGTTTCGTCAGGTGGTTCGTGAGATTCTTGAGGGCCGACCGTTTCTCTGCCTGCATGAAGCAGAATCAGGGGAAGAGGCTCTTGATGTTGTTCACGAACGACGCATTGACATTGTGCTGCTTGATATGCACATGCACCTGCTGACCGGCCTCGAAACTTTGCGTCAGCTCAAGCAGCTGGATGCATTACGGCCGTGTATTCTGATGACATCGGATACCAGCGACGGCCTGCGTCGCGATGCTCGTGACGCAGATGCGTATTCTGTGCTCCGTAAGCCGGTGCCGGCACAGCAACTGGTTGAGACGGTTTCGACAGCCCTTTCAACCGCTTATTCTGCTTGAGTTGCGGCTTTGTGCCTGCACGACCTGCAGGCGAAAATTGCTTTGCTCTGTTTACTCCGGATTGCGACCATGCGTACAGCAGATGTTCGTTTGCTCCCATTTGTATTCGTGGCCGGCCTGCTTTTGGGCTGTTCAGAGACGACGCAGCAAGCACCACTGTCTGCAGAAACGGCGGTGGGATCCACCGCTGCGATTCCCGCCGTCCCGGAGGCTCCTGTTGTTGTGGAATTTGTCGCTCCACCGCTGACGGAGTCCGAGATTTCCGAGGGATGGATCAGCCTTTTTGATGGTCGATCTGTGTTTGGGTGGGAGTCCTCTGCCGGCTCGGACGGACTGGCATTGTGGAGTGTGACAGATGGTGTGCTGAGTGCCAGTGGTGACGGACCATCGCTGCTGTTGACGCCATTCCGAATCGATGACTTTGAATTCCGCTGCGAGGCTCATTTATCGGCTGGTGGAAACAGCGGGATTTTCCTGCGGACTGCTGCCGAAGCTGCCAATCCGGCGACGGATACCTATGAGCTGAATCTCTGCGACAGTCACGATACGCATCCAACCGGAAGTCTGGTGGGGCGAGTCGTTGCCGAAAACGTTCCGCCGGTTGAGGGCGAGTGGCACGCATGGCGGGTTCGCTGTGAAGGCCCACGGATTCAGGTCTGGCTGGATGATCATCCCATTCTTGACTTCACCGACGAGACGGAGGCGATTCGTCTGACCGGGCAGATTGGTCTGCAGGTGAATCAGGGAGAAATCAGCTTTCGGCATGTGTGTTTGCAGCCTTTGAACTATCGCGATCAGTTGAACGGCACGGATCTGTCAGGGTGGCATCCCGTACCGGGGGGGGCCAGTGAATTCCGCGTAGCCGAGGGTTTGCTGAGTATCACAGGTGGTCCGGGGTTTCTGGAGTCCGACGACGTTCACGGCAACTTTGTGCTGAGTGCAGACGTGCGTCTGAATGGTGAGGGACTGAACAGCGGAATCTTCTTTCGCTCCATACAGGGAACTGCTGATGCTCCTTCGAATGGATACGAAATGCAGCTCAACAATGCGATGAAGGATAGCGATCCGACGCAGCCGGCTGATTCCGGGACGGGAGCAATTTTTCGACGGGTTTCAGCACGTCGAGTTGTGGCGAGCGACAATCAATTCTTCACGGCGGTTTTGATTGCGGATGGTGACCGGCTGCTTTCCTGGGTGAACGGATATCAGGTCGTCAACTGGCGAGATGAACGAGATGACGATTTGAACCCTCGCCGAGGCCGCCGGCTGCAGGCCGGGCATCTGATTCTGCAAGGGCATGATCCCGGGACGGATGTGGATTTTCGCTCGATTCGAGTGCATTCGCTGCGTGAATAAAGCTCGTGACAGGTTTGAGATCATGGTTACAGGAACTGCAGACTGATGACAGAGACCGTCGAGGCCAGCATTTATGACTATCCGCAGTACTACGAGTTGCTGTTTGGTTCAGACGTAGCCGCCGAGAATCGGTTCCTAAAAAAGTGCTTTCAGAAGCATGCCTGCTGTGAGGTTCGTCGGATCTTTGAGCCGGCCTGCGGCACCGGTCGTTTACTGGTGAAATTGGGCCGTGCGGGGTTCGACGTGGCCGGAAATGATCTGAATGCAAAAGCGGTTGAGTACTGTAATCGTCGTCTGAAGCGAGCGGGTCTTCCGGAGTCGGTCGTTGTGGGTGACATGGCCGACTTTCAGGTGGACGGCGGCTTTGACGCGGCCTTCAACACCATCAACTCTTTTCGGCATCTGGCTACGGAGAGGCAGGCCGTCGGCCACCTTCGCAGTATCGCCGGTGGCCTGACTGCGGGTGGGCTGTATGTGCTGGGGATTCACCTGGAACCCACGGATGGGCAGCCGATTCAGGAGGAGAGCTGGTCTTCGCGCCGCGGGAATCTGGTGGTCAATTCGTATATGTGGTCGAAAGGGATTGACCGAGCGACACGGCTGGAGCACCTGGGCATGAATATCGATGTCTACACGCCTGCTCGACATTTGCGAATTGTTGACCACATGGAGTATCGCACTTATCGCTGGTCGCAGTTTCAGTCACTGCTGAAGAAGGTGCCCGAGCTGGAGATCGCCGAGACGTATGATTTCTCGTATCGGATCCAGTGCCCGATTCAGATCACCAGCCGAGCGGAAGACGTGGTCTTTGTTCTGCGCAGGAAGTGAAGCAGGCGGCGGTCTGAGTGAAAAATCCCGTGGTTTGCCTGCTGCGTGTGGCTGACCTGTGATTTTCCTGTCACAGCAAAAGGGATTGAGGCAGAACGCCAGTTGCGTTAGACCACACCCTCCAAAACGTCTGATTTCCGCTACGGAACGTATTTTGAAACATACGGAGATGTTTCAGGAAGCACTGCATCGCCTTGTCATCGTGACCCCAAACCACGCTGGGTCTGGATTCCGGACCGCGCGCGCAAGGATGGAGATATGAGAGTTTCTGACACACGCCTGTGCATTTGGCTGCTGGCTGTCCTGCTTGGCAACTGTGGCCTGCAATCCGTTTCGGCACAGAGCAGTGATCCGATCATTGTTGAAAAACCCCTGCTGGAACTGATCCGGCGGGTCCCGATTTCAACGGAGGTCGCCGGTCGCCTGATCAGTGTGACCCCGTCAGATGAGGGGGCTATGGTGAAAGCGGGGGACGAGCTGATTCGGCTGGATGACGGAGTAATCCAGGCGCAGGTGAATCGAGCTCAGGTGCAGTTGGATCTGCAGACGGAGATTCGGTTTGCGGAGGTTTCCCTTGAAGTTGCACAGGCCGAGAAGCAGCAGAAGCTGGAGGCAAACGAGCGTCGGCCGGGAGCCTTCAGTCCCAGCGAGATTCGGCAGGTCGACCTGGAAGTCAAGAAAGGTGATGCCTCCCTGAAAAAAGCGATGGATGACAAGAAGATTCAGCAGGCTGAATTAAAGATCAAAGTCGCTGAGCTCGAGCAGTATACGGTAAATGCTCCATTTGACGGCATGGTGACCATGGTAAAGATGTTTCCTGGTCAGAACGTGCGTCCCGGCGAACAGGTGCTTGAGCTGACGGATATGTCAGTTCTTCGCGCACAGCTGAAAGTTCCTCGCGAGTATCTCAGTCGGCTGTTTGTCGGCGATCCGGTGGAGTTTCAGATTGTTCGTCCTGGAGGAAATCGTCAGGGGCAGTTGACCGCAGAGCGTAGTGCCGCAAATCAGGCTCGCGCGGGGTTCTTAAATCGATTGGGGCAGGGCGGTGATGAGCCCCCGCAGCAGGCCGCCGTGCCGCCTGCGACCGCACAGACACCCTCGCCGCGTTCAGATCCTGCGGCAGAGACTTTTCG
>JAFMMM010000094.1 GCA_017859815.1 Planctomycetota bacterium
TGAAGAACGACCTTCGAATTGTGGAAACTGAGACTGACGTTCCAGTTCGACAGATTGTTGTCACCAGAAGTGTGAGCCACGACTGTGAACCTGTTGAGCCGATGGAAGACGCATTGATACAGCAGAATATTCCCCCCAGATTCTCTCCAGGACGGAAAATTCGGCCGAAATCCACCTGATTCTCCCGGTTGCGAAGCATCCGAAACCAACTGATCAGGCTCGGGACCGGGCTTGCCCCACTCCCTGCTGGATTCGCCACCTTTGCCTTTCGTTGTCAATTCCTGCTGCAGAAGACGTGGACGGGTTGCTCCACGATCACCTGCATCAGAGCAGGACTGACAAATAACGACTCACTTCACCGTTCTCAGCGATGAGCTCAGGAGTTTCCCTGCAACCGCAGATTGGAAAAGTTCAGCCTGAGCACAAAGAAACGGACGAAACCCTGCGACATAGGCGGCTCGTTTTCTGAATTCGCCCCCGGTACAAGGCAGCCCGAGTGTTATTCACCTGGTAACGCTGTGGAAGTGTAATGCTGCGTCGATCAAGATTCAATTCGCAGCCAATGCATCCTGCTCGGCCAACTCAGGGACTCCACCCCGGTCCTGTGGATATTCGCAGTTGACTCGGTCTTCCGCAAAGCTTCTGCCTCCGGCGTCTGAAGCTCAGATTTGCGATTCTGTCTGCGAATTCCTTGGCTTCCCGCACCCCGGCGACCTTTTTTACAGCAGAAATTTGCACCGGTGGGAGCAGGCCGCATGAGTGCCCGCTGGTATCCTGACGAGCAGGAATTCTGCGACTGATCGGCCGGTACCGTTCCGGATCGCGCGAAAAAACAACAGCTTGAGCGGAAGTTGCGTGCAGGCTTCCTCCGGGATGGAATCACGCCGCTCCACAAACCGAGAGCAGTATACGCCCTGGGAATCTGGAACACAGAATCGCCAGAAGCCCCCCCACGCACTGCCGGAGGCCGAGTTGACAGTTCGAACCTGGGCATGGAGTCAGTCCAGCCACACGCGAAGAAAGAATCACAGGCAGTATGTTTGGCTCCCGGCTGCCCCCGGATATTCCAGCAAGAGGCCGCTGCGTCTCCGTTTTTTGGCAGTGATCTTTTTCTTTGCTGACTAAACTCTGAGGCAGCGGGAACATGCCGGTCTGCCTCGTTCCCTTTCCACCCCAATTGGCAGTCCAGTTCACAGGCAAATCGATGCAGTCACCACATGCTTCTCACAATACTCGCTGTTGCAGACACCATGCGAACAAGTGAGACTCAAGCCGAAATGATCACCACTGCATCCGGATGAGATATCAATGAATGACAAGGAACAGGCAAGTGCTGAAATGGCCCGCCTGAAGTCGGAGCATCTTCGCGAGGAAGCTGCAGACTGGAAACGCTGGGGCCCCTATTTATCCGAGCGACAGTGGGGCACAGTCCGGGAAGATTATTCGGATGATGGGACGCCGTGGGATTCATTTTCTCATGATGATGCCCGCAGCCGGGCTTATCGCTGGGGCGAAGATGGCCTGCTGGGAATCTGTGACCGCCAGTGTCGTCTGTGCTTCTCTGTAGCTCTTTGGAACGGACAGGACCCAATTCTGAAGGAACGACTGTTTGGAGTCAGCGGGACCGAGGGCAACCACGGAGAGGACGTGAAGGAAGAATACTACTACCTCGAATCAACTCCTACGCATTCTCTGTTTCGCAGCCTCTACAAATATCCGCAACGAGAGTATCCGTATGCTCAGCTTGTCGCGGAGAATCGCAATCGGGGCCGCCAACTGCCGGAATATGAACTGTCCGAAACGGGAATCTTTGCAGAAAGCCGCTGCTTTGATGTGATCTCAGAATACGCCAAAGCAGGCCCGAACGATCTGCTGATCCGGATCAGAATCACCAACCTCGGCCCTGACGCCGCCCAGCTGCACGTCCTGCCTCAACTTTGGTTTCGCAACACGTGGTCATGGGGCAGTGGTTACGAGCAGGACATTCCCAGGCCGCAAATTCATCGAGAGGGACCGGATCGGGTCGCTGCCAGCCACGCGACACTGGGAGATTTTGTGCTGACTGCCGCCGGCGGGCCGGATGGCCGTTTGCCCAGGTGGCTGTTCACGGAAAACGAATCCACTGCGGAATTTCTTCCGGTGGGAGTCCAGTCGTCCGGTTTCACGAAAGATGCATTCCACCGATTTGTCGTTGACGGAGAAGCCGCGGCGGTCAATCCACAGCTTTGCGGCACCAAAGCAGCCGGCCTGTACAAGCTTCGAGTCGAATCCGGGCAGACTCAGGAACTCCAGCTGCGTTTGAGCAGCCGAGAGGAACTGCCGGATCAACCATTTGGCAGCAATTGGGGAAAGACTTTTTCCACTCGACTGGCTGAATGTGAAGCGTTTTATGACAGCGTGATTCCTGCCGGCATTCCCCCTGAACAAAGGACTCTGGTACGACAGGCCTATGCCGGCCTGCTGTGGTCAAAACAGTT
Organism: Planctomycetota bacterium; assembly: GCA_017859815.1. Taxonomy (GTDB): domain Bacteria; phylum Planctomycetota; class Planctomycetia; order Planctomycetales; family Planctomycetaceae; genus SXXK01. Next base: position 2,478 of record JAFMMM010000094.1, read on the forward strand.
CTATCATTACGTGGTCACTGACTGGCTGAACGGAGACGCCACTGCTGCACCTCCCGCAGAATCACGTCGCGAACTGCGCAACGGCGATTGGGCGCATCTGTTTAACCGTGATGTGATTTCCATGCCCGACAAGTGGGAATACCCGTGGTATGCCGCCTGGGATCTCGCCTTTCACATGGTGCCACTGGCAGATGTGGACCCGTACTTCGCCAAGGAACAGATGCTGTTGTTCCTGCGAGAATGGTACATGCACCCCAACGGGCAGATTCCGGCCTACGAGTGGAACTTCAGCGATGTGAATCCACCTGTGCACGCATGGGCCTGCTGGAGGATTTATCGCGAATCTGCAGAACCAGGATCGCGGGATCGCCTGTTCCTTTCCCGCTGTTTTCAAAAGCTGCTGCTCAATTTCACGTGGTGGGTCAATCGCAAGGACCTGCTGGGAAAACACATTTTCAGTGGCGGATTTCTGGGCCTGGATAACATCGGTGTCTTTGATCGCTCCCGCCCGCTGCCGGAGGGAGGACTGCTGCATCAGGCGGACGCCACGGCATGGATGGGGTTTTATTGCGCCCGCATGTTGACAATTGCTCTGGAACTGGCCAGTGAAAACCCTGCCTATGCCGACATGGCATCCAAGTTTTTCGAGCACTACATCGAAATCGCCGACGCCATGAATGCACTGAGCCCGGTCGGTTTGTGGGATGATCAGGATGGCTTTTACTACGATCACCTGTACCACGATGGAGAGAACATCCCCCTGCGGGTGCGGTCCATGGTCGGAATCATTCCCCTGTTCACTTCGGTCATCCTCAGCGATGCGGTGCTGGAAAAACTGCCAGGGTTCCGGCAACGGACGGAGTGGTTTATTCGACATCGCGCTGATCGGATTCAAAACCTGACATTTCTGCAGAAGTCGAAAGATGAATCAGGGCGTTCCGAAAGTGGTCTGAGATTGCTTGCCATCCCCACTCGCGAACGCATGGAGAGCATCCTGCGCTATCTGCTGGACGAAAACGAATTCCTGTCACCGTGGGGCATCCGCTCCCTCTCGCGGATCCACAAAGACCAGCCATTCGTATTTGAAATGGATGGCGAAGAACACGGCATCAGCTATGTCCCAGGGGACTCCGATTCAGCAATGTTCGGAGGCAACAGCAACTGGCGCGGTCCGGTCTGGTTTCCACTGAACTATTTGTTGATTGAGTCGCTCGAAAGGTATGGCGAATTCTACGGTGATGATTTTCGCGTTGAGTGCCCCGTTGGTTCCGGCACCTGGATGACACTGTGCGAAGTTGCGGAAGAACTGATGCGCAGACAGGTCAGTCTGTTTCTGAAGGATACGGACGGCCAGCGACCGTGTCACGGCGGAGATGCGCGATATCAGAATGATCCCGGCTGGCGAGACCTGCTGCTGTTCCACGAGTACTTTCATGGCGAAAGCGGGCGTGGTCTGGGGGCGAGCCATCAGACTGGCTGGACTGCTCTGGTCACCAAACTGATCCAGCGACTGCATCGCCAGGACCACCCTCGACATCACCGACGAAACTGACTGAAATCCTGGTTTTTTTGTTCTGAATCCAAACGGAAACCACTCGTTCATCCGCACTCCCTCGCGGATACTGCACGTGAACACTCAGGCCCGCTGCCGCCCGAACTCCTCTCGTCTGACAAAAAATGTCGCATCCCAATGGATCGGAAGAATCATGCCTAAAGACCTGAATTCGCCCAATTCATGGCCGCCACTCGGCCTGCCCACCGGCAGCGTGCGAGCCTTACTGACCATGATTGTCGTCGGCGTTATCACTCAGACGATTGTCCGATCACAGACGCCCGAACCCATCTGGGTGGAAACTCTGCTGATCGCACTGGCCTGGTATTTCACCTCTCGCAGGTTCATATCGCTGCCGCCTGATGTTCTGCAACGTCTGGAACGGGAAGGGGTCATTGAACGGGAGGGAAATCCGCTGTTTCTGCCCCGTCACAGTATTCGCTTCCTGCTGATCGCGAACTTCGGTGCACTGGCCTTTTGGCTGCACAATCAGGGAAGACTCACAGAGCCACAGTCTGTTTCTCTTTTTGTGATGCTTGGGGCCGTCATCATCGGCTCGTTATTCCGCGGCATCAAATCGCTGCTGGGGTTTGGAAAACAGACACGCTGGTCCAGTCGCTGGGGCGATCTGCAAGCCGTGGTTGTCATCTCCTGCGTTCTCATCGCTGCCGGCTGTCGAATTCTGGAGCAGAACGTTCCCCTGCTGCCGGAGTTTGACCGCGTGGCTTTGGCCATGGTCCTGTTCTACTTCGGTGCACGCTGATGAAATGTCCAGCAGGATGCCGAACCGACGCCTGCAACAGATGCGGGGCCACAATGCAATCGAGCAGGAAGCAGACGCGTTCCCATTGAACGTCCCCAGGCCGTCAGAATTCTTCGGCGGATCGCAGGCTTGAGCTTCGCATGCTCAGGATCAATCAGTTTCGGCGTCCACGACCGCCACGACTTTCACGGAACTCCAACTGGCCGTGCCAACCCAGTTTCCGATGCAGCGTGCCATAAAAACTGTGCTCGGGAAGGCGAACCAGACGCAGAGACTCGCTGGCTCGCTGTACCAAAATCGTATCACTGCCGGAAACAGGGCGGCTGATCTGCCCATCGATGACCAGCATCACCCCGTCCGGAGCCTCCCGGACACTCAGCCGATACAGTCTGTCCGCTGAATCAACAATTGATCGTACAGTCAAAGCATGCGGACAAATCGGAGTGATGGCGAAGACCGGCAGATCCTGTCTGAGGATCGGGCCACCGGCTGACAGATTGTGAGCCGTTGAGCCAATCGGCGTGCTGACAATCAAGCCGTCGCAGCTGAAGGTCGTCACGTCTTCGTTGTCAATTCCCAGGCTTACATCCAGCATCCTGAGCGAACCGCCTGAAGTAATTGTCACCTCATTCAAACCAAGATCTGTCTGCTGGGTACCGTCAGCAAACTGATGTGTGCATTGAAACATCAGATGCTCCACGATGGAATAATTTCCAGCACACAGACTGTCCAGACTGCGTTGAAACTCGTCGGGACTGAGATCTGCAAGGAAGCCGAGCCGACCAAGGTTGACCCCGAGAATCGGCAGTTGACGATTACCCAGCTGTCGAGACCCGCGCAACATACTGCCATCGCCACCAGGCACCAGGACGAGATCTGCAGCGATATCCGGCGGAATGGAATCCTCGCCGCAATAAACCCCGACCACTTCAACGCCTGCATGATCTGACAGAATCTGCTGCAGCGATTGCCAGGCTGTCCTGATGCGTTCGTCCTGACTCCCGGTCAGTACGAGAAATCTGAGCGGAGTTGAGGCCATTGTTCAATCTTCCGGACATGCGGCACCACAGCCGGCAATGTCAGCTTTGAAATCCAATCTGTAAGCAACAACGCTATTCTGATAAGCTCGACAGCCTGCGTCAGGACAGGGAGCCGGAATTCGCAAAAAAACTTCATGCTCTCTCCTTTTCCATACCCTCTCATCAGACGCAATCATCAGTCGGACGGATCTCGCATGCCTCGCCCACTCTCTGAATCGACCGTCCTGGTGACCGGTGCATCTGCTGGTATCGGACTTTCCATCTGTCGCCGCCTCGCGCCGTCGAAATGTGGATTTGTGCTGGCTGCTCGATCTCAAGACAAACTTCAGCAGGTCGCCACTGATCTGCGGCAGTCCGGCTGCGAAGTGCTGGTGATCCCGACCGACGTCAGTCAGCCGAACTCCATTCGCGACCTCGCCCGGGATTCACGACAGCTTTCCGGCCGGATTGACGTGCTGATCAATAACGCCGGAATCGAGTGTTTCGCAGATTTCGATTCTCTGACAGAAGACGCCATCCAACAGACGATTGCCACAAACCTGACCGGCTCCATCCTGCTGACTCGACACATTCTCCCCGGAATGCGAGCTCAAAAATCCGGTCACATCATCAATATGGCTTCCACAGCCGGCAAACACGGCCCGGCCTTTGGTGCCGTCTATGGAGCCACCAAAGCAGGCCTGATTGCCTTCACCCAGTCACTGCGAGGAGAGTTGCGAGGCAGTGGGATTGAAGCGACAGCGATTTGCCCGGGGTTTGCAACGGATGGCGGAATCTATGATGACATCGTCCGGATGACGGGCCGACGCACTCCACGACATATGGGTGGTACTTCTGCTGCGGCAGTCGCAGCGGCGGTCGAGAATGTCATCCGAAAGCCACGCCCTGAAGTGATCCTGAATTTTCCGTGGCTGCGCCCCGTCTTTGTGCTGCGGGAAGCATTCCCTGCGATCGGCGAGCGTCTGATTCTTGCCGCCACCAGGCGATTCCTGCGGCAGGCTTCACGCCCAAATCGCTTGAATTGATGCGGTGGCACGCAAAAAACGGAAATAGACAGTGAACATGCGCCCCGCAATCTCTCTCCGCAAAGAATTCATCTCCCCCCTCCCCCAACTCTCAATGCGGGAAGAATTCCATTTTCAGGCAGCCACGGTTAGCATCGGCCTCGGTGGATCCGATGATTCTTTTTGCCGACTCTCAATTTTTCAAGTTGAGCATTTCCGCAGCATTGTGTTGCTGCCTTCACCGGAATGACAAACTGGAACCGCACTTGCCATGTATCAACTCTGCACGAAACCGTTTTTGCGTGTGAAACTGATCCTTCTGCTCACGGTCCTCTTCACGACGACAACCTGCAGCGCGGCAGATCTGCGACTGTTGTTCATGGGTGACAACGGACACCATCGTCCGGAAGCGAGATTCCAGGAACTTGCACCAGTACTGGAAAAGCGTGGGATCGAGCTGCAGTACACAGATCGCATGGAAGATCTGCAGGATGATGTACTGAAGCAGTTTGATGGCCTCGTGCTGTACGCCAACATCGATCGAATTGAAGATGCGCAGGCGGCAGCAGTTCTGCGATTTGTTGCTGAGGGTCGAGGCTTCATTCCGCTGCACTGTGCGACTTACTGCTGGCGCAACAATGCCGACATTGTCAAACTGATGGGGGGACAGTTTCAGCGACACGGTGGGCAGGTTTTCGGCACTGTCATCGCCTCACAGGATCACCCGATCATGCAGGGGTTTGGCGGATTTGAGAGCTGGGACGAAACCTACATCCACACGCTTCATAACGAAGAGAATCGCGTTGTGCTGGAGTACCGTGCTGAAGGTGATCAGGCCGAAGGTCGTGACCAGGAACCATGGACATGGATTCGAACACACGGTAAAGGCCGCGTTTTTTACACCGCCTGGGGACATGATCAGCGGACCTGGATGAACCCCGGATTCAGCAATCTGGTGGAACGCGGCATTCGTTGGGCCTGTGGCGACAGCCCGGACGTCGTTCCCGACTTCCGGGCCCCAAAGCGGTTTTCACCACCTCAAATGACGGCGGCCCGAAAAGACGTGGCGGAATTCGAATACATCGAGGTCGGACCCAAAATCCCCAACTACACCCCCGGACGCCAGTGGGGTGTTCAAGGCAAACCTCGAACCGTGATGCAACTGCCTCTGGGCCCGGAAGAATCCCTGAAACACTACGTTTCTCCTCAGGGAACTGCGGTGCAGCTGTATGCAGACGAAGGCAGTTTTGCGGCTAAGCCAATCTCGATGACCTGGGATGAACGCGGTCGACTTTGGATCTGCGAGACAGTGGACTATCCCAACGAACTGGGAAAGAACCGCGATCGCATTCGGATCTGTGAGGACACTGACGGTGACCACGTTGCAGACAAATTCACAGTCTTCGCCGAAGATCTTTCAATCCCAACGGCCATCGTCATCTGGCGGGGCGGGGCAGTCGTGCAGAATGCCACAGAGACGATTTATCTGCGGGACAATGACGGCGACGATGTGGCAGATGTCAGAAAGACACTGATCACCGGATGGGGTGCAGGCGACACTCACGGAGGTGTCAGTAATTTCCGGTTTGGACTGGATAACTGGATCTGGTCGATGCAGGGATACAACACCAGCAGACCAAAATTTGATGGGCAGAAGGAAGAGGGTCAGTCGTTTCGGCAGGGGTTCTGGCGTTTCCGCCTTAGCAACAGTGATGACCCCGTCGTCACCGATTTGGAATTTGTTCGCTCCACCAACAACAATACGTGGGGACTGGGGATCAGTGAAGAAGGACTGATTTTCGGCTCAACCGCCAACCATAACCCCAGCACCTTCATGCCATTTGCGAATCGCTATTACGAGAAGGTGCGAGGCTGGGCTCCTTCTGACATCGGAACCATCGCGACTGACTGGAAGTTCGATCCTGTCACCGACAATGTTCGGCAGGTCGACCAGTTTGGCGGCTATACAGCGGGAGCCGGGCATGCGCTCTACACCGCCCGCACTTTTCCTCAGCAGTGGTGGAATCGGACTGCTTTTGTCTGCGGCCCAACCGGACACCTGGTTGGAACTTTCGTACTCCGCCCGGATGGCAGCGGATTCACTTCCAGTTCGCCGAATAATTTGATGGCCAGCGACGACGAATGGGCCGCTCCCATCATGGCAGAGGTCGGGCCGGACGGCGCGGTCTGGGTTCTTGACTGGTACAACTTCATCATCCAGCACAACCCCACACCACAAGGGTTTGAAACCGGACGCGGAAACGCTTACGAGAGTGATCTTCGTGACAAGCGTCACGGTCGAATCTACCGCGTCGTGCCACAGTCTGAACAGGGTGGAATACTGCATGAGTGGCTTCCGCTGCATAACGCATCCATTGCCGACCTGGTGGCAGGACTGAAGCATCCGTCGATGACCTGGCGTCTGCAGGCACAACGCATGCTTCTGGAACGCGATGACGAGTCAGCAATCCCTCATCTCATCGTATTGATTCAGGACCAGCAGATTGACGAAATCGGCCTGAATCCGGCGGCGATTCATGCGCTGCGGGTCATCGAAGCACTGAACCCGGACGACAAATCAGTCATTCTTCCCGCGATTGTCGGTGCGTTGAACCATCCGTCAGCCGGTGTTCGCAGAAATGCTGCCGCCGTTCTGTCGGGCTGGCCTGAAGGTCATGCTGCCCTGTTGAAGTCAGGGGCTCTTGTGGATGACACTGACGCGCAGGTTCGGCTGCAGGGACTACTGACTCTGGCCGAAGTTCCGGTGAATGAAGAAGCCGGGCGACTGCTTGCCGCGGTCGCCCTTGGACGCAGCCTTGACCGCTGGGAAGCAGACGCGCTGACTTGCGCAGCCGCAGTGCACGCCATCCCGTTCTTCCGGGCGGCTGGCAACGAGTCTGATGAAGCCGCCGCAGCAGTCCCGAATTCCGGGCTCAGGGCGGCTGGAATTGTTGCCGAACACGTTGCCCGCAGTCGACCGGAAGCAAAGGACATGCTGGAACTGCTCACCGGTCTGCAAACAGCACCGGCTGCAATATCGCAGGTCGTTCTCGACGGACTGGCCGCAGGCTGGCCCCGCGACTATCGCCTCGAAGGAGGTAACGAACTGGACGAAGTCTTCACGGCTCTGTTGCAACACGTGCCGACGACATCACGTGGACGCCTGCTGCAGGTGGCCTCACTGAGCGGCTCCACAGCGTTGCAGGCGTATGCTCGGGAAATTACCGAATCTCTGTTGAAAGTCGTAGTTGATGAAGACGTCAGCGGGGATGAACGAATTCGGGCAGCCCAGGAAGCCATTGCATTTCAGTCCTCCAATTCAGACGTGGTCTCAGAAATTCTCGATCAAATCACTCCTGCCATGGTTCCCAGCCTGTCTTCTGGACTGATTAATGCCTCCGGCCTCAGCGATGCAGAAGATCTCGGTTCCATGCTGACAGAACGGGCCGCGTCGTGGACTCCCCAGGCGAAGTCGGCTGCCGTACGCGTCCTGCTCGCCCGACCATTCACGACGCGCGCGATGCTCGATGCGTTTGCTGAAGGCTCCATGGACCTGAGCGACCTGACACTGGACCAAAAACAGGCACTGCGGGCTCACCCGGACCGGCAACTCCGGGCGGCAGCGGAAAAGCTCATGGCCGCAGGCGGAGGGCTTCCGGATGCGGACCGCGAAAAAGTTCTGCAGGGGTTACTGTCGCTGTGCGAGGAACAGGGCGATGTGAAGTTGGGCAAGACAATGTTCCTCAAACACTGCTCAAAGTGCCATATGCATGGCAGCGAAGGGAAAGCAATTGGCCCCAACCTGACTGGCATGGCGGTACATCCCAAGCATGAACTGCTCACACACATCATCGACCCCAGCCGCAGTGTCGAAGGAAATTTCCGAATCTATACGGTCGTGACACTCGATGGCCTGATTGTGAACGGCATGATGTCCGGAGAATCCCGGACAGCTGTCACCCTGATTGATACCGAGGGCAAAGAGAATCAGATTGCCCGAGAAGACATTGACGAACTCGTCCGATCCCGCAAATCACTCATGCCGGAAGGATTCGAGAAGCAGATGACTTCAGAGGAACTCAGCAGCCTGCTGGAATTCCTCACGGATAAGGGAAGGTTTCTGCCTGTGTCCCTTGATCGCTATGCAACTGCCATCAGCACGAAAGGGCTCTTTTCAGAAGGGGATAACGGCCCGGATCGCATGGTCTTTGGTGACTGGTCACCGAAAATCTACGGCGAAGTCCCGTTCCTGCTGACCGATCCACGGGGAAAATCAGTCCCGAATATCATCCTGCTGAATGGTCCCTTTGGACCACTTCCTCCGCAAATGCCAAAATTGGTCACGCTGCCAGTCAACTCCTCAGCCGCAGCGATTCATCTGCTGAGCGGCGTTGGGGGTTGGAGCTTCCCCTATGACCGCCGGGAAACAGTCTCTTTGATCGTTCGCCTGCAATATCGCGACGGTGAGACGGAGGAAATCCCACTTCTGAATGGGGTCCACTTCGCAGACTATATTCGTCGCGTCGATGTCCCCGGGTCCGAGTTTGCCGAAATGCTGGGCGGCCAGCAGATCAGACTGATCAAGTTGAAACCGCAACGGAGTCAGGTCATCGAATCAATCGATCTCGTCAAAGGACCAGATAACACTGCGCCGATCATTATGGCTGTGACGATTGAAAGGAACTAAGGATTCCCCAGGACAGCGGCTGCAGGCCGAATCCTCCATCTGCAGCCCCACGGGCTCTTTCCCAGTTGGTCTTTGCGGCGCGGCTGGAATGGCAGCCTGCCAATTGTCTCCGAACTCACGGAATGTTGCCGGCGCGAGACCGGGGCAGCATTCCGGAACATAAAAAACACGCCGGTGCCCCCCCGTTTCGGGTGCCGAGCGTTGATTATTCTGTGAGAAATCTGTACGCTGCTCGACTTCGCTTTCTGCGGGGCCGATATATACTGGCGTTCGCAAGGGCATTTTTGCAGGGTTTTCTGTCATATTCACAACCCGAATGACGTTCGGGGCACGAATTTGCCATCGACAGACGGCAGCAGAAGTTTCTGCAAGACAGGCTGGACCAGCTGACTGATTCGGGAAAGCTGCAAAACGGCTCGTGATAACTGGTCTGGTTGGTTCACGCCACCAGACAAACAGCAGGCCCCGTCCCCTGGATGTCTGGGAAAACAGGGCAGGCTTGCCAGATTGGCGACCAGACGGCTCTCCAGTTTGGAGAGTCAGATTGGCGATCCCACCGGCAGTCAGTAAAGTCCGCTGCACAGTTGTTGGGAATCACCCTGCAGGGTCCTGACTCATTCAGGGTAGCAGACATCCAGTTGAGTTGGTTTTGTTTAGCGTTTGGATCCGTGAATCGACAGCTGTGGATTCCGAGATGACGCCTGAATCTTCGTGACCTGGAAAAGCCCCCCGGCGTTCTTCTGTCTGAGTGCAGAGGTTAGGGGTGCACAGGTCAGTATTCTGTGTTTTGGATCCGGCTCGCAGAATCGTGGTAAAAAGCACCGTCGTGTCACAGCATACGGTGCCAAAGGAAGACAATCTTTCGCAGGCTGCCGTGCGGTCCGGCGATCAATGATACATTCAAGATGCGATCGTCAAGGCGATCGCGTCAAACGGTGAAACAGTTTTCAACGGCTCGAACCTGACAGGGCGAGCAAGGGACGAATTCGACATGCTGGCAATTGGCAAAACAACCGTCGCTCGTAAAGAGGACGTCCATGATCGCGAGTGGTTCCTGATTGACGGCGACAACCAGATTGTCGGTCGGCTGGCAACCCAAATTGCGACGGTATTGATGGGCAAGCATAAGGCCGGGTACACGCCTCACGTTGACACTGGCGATTGCGTGATCGTGGTAAATTGCGAACGTGTGCGATTCTCGGGAAAAGCCGTGCGACACGATGAGATCCCGTATCTGACATCCAAGATGGAAAAAAAGGAATACGACAGCTATTCCGGATTTCCGAGCGGACGTCGAGTACGCAGCGGGGTGGAAGTTTGGGAACAGCGTCCCGAAATGATTCTCCGCGAGGCAGTTCGCCGCATGCTTCCCAAGAACAAACTTGGTCGCCATATGTTAAAGAAACTGCGACTTGTGACCGGAGGTCAGCATCCTTACCAGGCTCAGCAGCCAAAGCCCTTCCCGGCTCATCTGCTCCCTGCTGCTAAAGACTGACTTCCGTTCAACTGCTGTTAAGCTTCCCGTTTCGCCTGGTTGTATATGCAGGCTGCGGACCACTGAGATTTGTTAATAGTTCGGTCTGACTGAGGATTGTTCGATGAGTTCGGATGACGTAACGCCGGAAGAAGTAACGCCGGAAGTTCCCGCGGCTGAAGTCCCCGCTGCTGAGGTCCCCTCAGCTGAGGTCCCTGCTGCTGAAGTCCCTGCGGCTGAGGTCCCGTCTGGAGATCTCCCGGAACTGACCATCGGCGGGGAATCCCCGACAACTCCTGATCCGGATTACGTCCCGACAATCCGCGGCAAGGTCGATCGGTTCGGAGTTGCCATGGGAACTGGTCGCCGGAAAACTTCCGTGGCCCGTGTTCGCGTCAAGGAAGGCAACGGGCAGTTTCAGGTCAATGGTCGACCAGTCGAAGAGTATCTTTGCGTGGAACGCGATCGCGAATCCGTGCTCGTGCCATTGAGGCTTGTTGACCGACTGGGTAAGGTCGACGTCAGCGTTCGCGTGAATGGTGGTGGCATCACGGGACAGACCGGTGCGATCATTCTTGGCTTGGCGCGTGCTCTGCAGGGACTGGACTCCAGCTGGCACCACACACTTGCCGAAGCAGGTCTTCTGACTCGCGACGACCGTATGGTCGAACGTAAGAAGTTTGGATACCGAAAGGCTCGCCGAAGCTTCCAGTTCTCAAAGCGTTGATCGCCCAACCGCTGCGGCGATGGCTGTTTTGTAAGGACATGGTTTTAATCCCTGCTGGTGCTATCCTGCAGGGATTTTTTTTGGGATCTCTCAACCGATTCCGGTCGATGAGTTACGCGGGGGGATCTGTCGCGGTCACTCAATGACCCGCTCGTTCCAGCGTGGATCAACCGTGCTCTCCCGAACGAAGCCGTATACTCCGGAGCTGTCCGTTATGCGGGGCGCTTATCAGGATCTTATTCTCCCGGATATCCGCCAGATGGTCCATGAGGACGATCTGGACGGTCTTGCTGCATTCTGCGGTGTTGTGCATCCGGCCATGGTTGCCGAGATTCTGGAGGAGCTTGAAGACACGCAGATCTGGATCATTCTGAATCAGGCCAGCGAAGAAGTTCGTGTTGAGATCTTCGAATACCTGTCTCTGCGACATCAGGCTGAACTTGTAGAACGTCTTGAGACCGCTCAACTTTCGAGACTGCTGGAATGGATGAGCGCGGACGACCGCGTCGATCTGCTGACACGACTTCCGGCAATTCGCCGGGAAGAGTCCCTGCGGCTCATCGCTCAGGCCGAGCGAAACGACATCCGACGCCTGTTGCAGTACGACGAGGACAGTGCTGGCGCAATCATGACAACGGAGTATGCGTCGCTGCCAGCGGCAATTACCGTGCGGGAAGCTCTGGAGCGATTACGGCAGCAGGCTCCGGACAGCGAAACGATCTATTACGTTTACATTGTTGGCGAAGATCGCCACCTCGACGGCTTCATCTCACTGCGTGAACTGATCCTTGCACGCACCGAAACACAGTTGTCCTCCATTATGCAGCGCGATCCCATTCGCGTGCGGGCGTCTGAACCCCGAGAAGTCGCTGCACAAACACTTGCGAGATACAACTTTATCGCGGTTCCTATTGTGGATGCGTCCGATCGTCTCGTCGGCATTATTACGCACGACGATGTACTTGACGTGGTTCAGGAAGAGGCAACAGAGGACGCTTATCTTCAGAGTGCGGTTGCACCACTCGAAGACACTTACGAAGAAACTCCGCTTCCAGTCATTCTGTGGAAACGAGGTATCTGGCTGCTGTTCCTGTCCATCGTAGCGCTCATGAATGCCAATGTCATCGACCACTATCGACTGACAACATCCGGCAGTCAGGAGATTCCAGCGACGGCCGGGCTGGCGTCGCTCATCCTGTTGTTTCTGCCGCTGGTCATGGCCAGCGGTGGAAATGCCGGTTCTCAGTCGGCCACACTGTTCATCCGCATGTTCGCACTTCAGCCCAGCGATGAACGCAGCGTTGGCGGACCACTGGTGGATGCCTCGCTCATTTGGCGCGAGTTGATTATTGGACTTTGCCTCGGCGGTACTCTGGCCAGTCTGGACTTTCTCGTTGCATGGACCTGGTTCGGGCGTTCCGTCAGCGAAGCGGCGGCGATTGCATTGACTGTCGTGACCGTGGTGACACTGGGTACATCGGCTGGAACTCTGCTGCCGCTGACTTTTCGCCGACTGGGGATGGATCCGGCAATCATGTCCAATCCATTAATCGCCGCGATGATCGACGTTCTTGGGGTCGTTCTGTTCTACGAAATTGGTCTGATGCTGCTGACCTGAACCATTGGACTGGCGACTGGAAGCCTGCGCAGGACCGCGTAATGGTGGCAACCGTGCCGACGACATGGGACGGCAGAAATGACCACTGTCCGGCAGCAGAAGATTAGCCGCGACCATTTTTCTTTGCTGGATCATATGCGGCGTTGGGCGTTGACGATTTCGCACCAACATCCCGCTGCCACGCCTGCAATTGCTTGCGCAGCTTTTCCACAATCTCGGGATGCTCAGCCGCCACATTTTGAGTCTCACCGAGGTCGTTTTCGAGATCGAAAAGCTCTGTCTTCCCGTCATCAAACCACTCAATCAGCTTCCACTGACCGTC
>JAFMMM010000462.1 GCA_017859815.1 Planctomycetota bacterium
ACTGTTCCCGGCTCCATTCCGCCATGTTGGACTGGCCGTTCGTGGACCTGCGTTGTCCAAAGGTTACGGTGGTGTGATGTACCCAGGCATTACTGCAGTGGGTGCAAACAAGGAATTGCCGTTTCAGGGCAGTCCGGACCTCGCTTTTGATCAACTGTTCGGTTCAGCGGTTTCAACCAGTAGTTCCGGCGAGAGACGATTCCGCGTTCAAAAGAATCTGCTCGATTTCATGGTCGATGATCTGAAGCAATTCGGTCGATCGGTGCCAAATTCAGAACGTGACAAGCTCAATGCCTACCTGAATTCCTTTGAAGAGTTGCAGCAGCGGCACTCGCGACTCTCCGGGATGAGTGAACAGATTCGACGCAACGCCCCCCCACTGACAGACAAGTTCACATCGGAGGTGGAAGAAGTTCGTCAGGAGGCACACTTTGATCTCGCATCAGCAGCACTGATCGCTGGCTTGACCAACTGCGTGACGATCCGGCTGGATAATCTCTCAACGGTCTACAGCGGCCTTGGTCTTTCAAAGCACAATCACGGAATCGGACATGACGAAAGCACCCGGACACAGGAAGAATGCCGTGACATCATCCGTAAGCACCACTGCAGTCTGCTCGCGACGATGGCAGCGAAGCTGAAGGCCGTCCCCGAGGGAGATGGCACAATGCTGGATAATACAATGATCATTTATTTCAGCGACGCCTCGAACAAACACCATGGTGACTGTCTGGAATGGCCATATGTCGTGCTGGGCGGTTGTGGTGGCAGACTGAGCATTCCCGGTCGCTATATCCGGTACCCGGAATATGGAAACGATGGATGTCGCACGATCGGAAACTGGTGGACGACGGTGCTCAATGCCTTCGGCAATTCCGTCGCACACTACGGGAATGAAGACTTGGTTCTGAAACAGAACGGAGTTCAACAGCTGGGCCCGCTCGACAGCCTGATAACCTGAATAATCCGCAGAATTTGCTTGCTGATTCTCTTCCCACAGTGTTTTCACCACCATCCCTGCTGATCCGGCAGTTAGATTTCGGAAGCAGCTCCACTCGACCCGCGTGGACAACACTCCACTGCTGCTGGTCCCGGAATCCACCAGGGGCTTGCGTTGTGAATGAACGGTGAAGACCCAGGGGCAACAAAATGCCGGAACGGTATCAATACAGCATTTCCGTAGTGATACCGACCTACAATCGGCCTGATCGCCTGCTGGACTGCCTTCGGTCACTTGCTGGCTCAAGCCTTCCACGCGAAGAGTTTGAAGTCGTAGTGGTCGACGACGGCAGCGATCCCCCTGCCGAACAATTCACGCAGCACCTTGCCTCGGAACTCAATTTACGTTGTATCCGTCAGAAGAATTCCGGTCCTGCCGCAGCAAGAAATCGTGGTGCTGCTGAAGCCACCGGTCGATATCTGGCATTCACAGATGACGACTGCCGACCGGATTCGAACTGGCTTTCAGAAGTTCTTCAATATCTTCAGGGCACACCTGATGTTCTGGTGGGCGGTCGAACCCCCAATGGTGTGAAGAACAATGTTTACACGCTGGCCAGCCAGGTGATTCTCGACGTGGTCTACGCGTTTTTTAACTCACGCCCCGACAAAGCTCGATTCTTCGCATCCAATAACATCGCACTGGATCGATCCCGATTCCTTGAAATTGGCGGGTTCGATGTCACCTTTCCCCTGGCCGCCGCGGAAGATCGCGACTTCTGTGATCGCTGGGTCCATTCGGGTTGGGAGCTGCACTCGGTCCCCAGCGCTGTCGTGATGCACTTCCATCATATGACGCTCAGGAAGTTCTGGCGGCAGCAGTACAACTATGGTCGGGGTGCCTACCAATACCACCAGCTGCGGCACCAGAGAAAATCCGGACGAATGTGGGACGACACGCGAATGCATACGCAACTGCCGGCACTCCTCAGGATATCGCTCCGGTCGCTGGGCATTCGGACACGCATTCAGGTCCTCGCGCTTCTGGCTTTGTGGCAGGTCGCGAACACGCTGGGCTATTTCCGTGAACGTCTTCTCCGCACAAAAGCAACCTGAGGTTTCCGGCACTGTTCCGGTCTGTTCCGGGAAACACAGCAATCTGCGTTCTGCAGAGAAACCAAAGAACAGTCGACCGCTGAACGATTTCTTCCTCTTATCTGGTCCGCACCGTTGTCATGTTGCGTCATGATGAATCCACAATTAAAGGACCAATGAAGATTCTGTTGGTCAACGATGCTGCAACACCGGGAGGCGGAGCAGAGATCCTTACTCTCGCGCTAAGAGATGAATATCGCCAGCGTGGACATGATGCACGCGTTTTTGCCAGCACTGCCGCATACGGTTCACAGCCACGCGAAGCGGAATACACCTGTTTCGGAACGACATCCACCTACCGCACAGCAAATCGAGTGATCAATCCCTCGGCATGGTTCAGCCTGCGAAAAGCTCTGCGTGACTTTCAACCTGACGTCGTTCATGTGCGAATGTTTACCACACAACTCTCTGCCCTCATTCTCCCGATGCTGCGACACATCCCATCTGTCTATCACGCAACCTGGAGAGAGGTGATCTGTCCCATCGGCCTCAAGTTACTGCCGGATGGATCCATTTGTAACCAGCGAGCCGGGACCTGCTGCCTGAAGAATCAATGTGTCTCCGCTGCAGCGTGGGGACCGCTGATCCTGCAACAGCAAATGTGCCAGCGTTGGCTCAGCGCCTTCGATCGAATTGTCGCCAACAGTGACTCAGTCCGGGAAAGTTTGATTGCAGAAATCGAGCAGCCCGTGATTGTGATTCCAAACGGTGTCCCGGTGACACCACAGCGTCCTGCACTGACCTCCCCACCGACTGTCTCGTACTGCGGCAGACTTTCGAGGGAAAAAGGCGTGGAAGTATTACTTCGGTCTTTCCATGCAGTCCTCAAACGGATTCCCGAAGCGCAATTGATCCTCGTCGGAGAGGGAGAGTTGCGCAGTGAACTCGAATCCACGACGAAGAACCTCGATATGGCCTCGCAGGTGACATTCACCGGGCATCTGTGCCGCGACGAGATCGAGAAACAGCTCGCACAGGCGTGGGTGCACACGGTTCCCTCGGTTTGTGCGGAAGGATTCGGCCTCGTTGCCGCAGAAGCCATGATGAGAGGCACAGCTGTCATCGGCAGCAGGGCGGGTGGTTTACTCCAGGTAATTTCAGACCCCAAGACCGGCCGGCTGGTCCCCCCCGGCGACGAAGACGCTCTGACGCAGGCACTTCTTCAATTTCTTGAAGACAGATCGGTTGCGGAGTGCACCGGCCAGGCGGCTCGCAAACGGGCACTTCAGGAATTCAGTCAGGCCGCATGTGCAGAATCGTTCCTGAATCTCTATCAATTGGTCATCGACGAGCGAAAGACAGCGAAATGAAAACGACACACGGAAATCCTCGAGAGCTGCTGAGAGAGATTGCTCCGGCCGCAGTCGACGAAAGGAACGTCGCCCATATCATGTCGAACAAGCGAACACCGGGTCAGATTCCTCATTTCCTGCGTAAAAGGCTTGGTTACAGTACACGAACGAAATTTACTTACGGGGATACCCTCCGCATCGGCTTGAATTCGCGAACCTTCCTGCTGACGGCACCGGAGGACATTCATCATGTGCTTGTTGGAAATGCAGCCAACTTCACGAAGGGAAAAGAGCTGAGTAATGCCGACGCTCAAAAGCGTGCCGGCAGCGGTTTGCTGACGTCAGTTGGCAAAGATCACAAGCTCAAAAAACGCGCACTACAACAGCCCTTTCTGGAACG
>JAFMMM010000463.1 GCA_017859815.1 Planctomycetota bacterium
TAACCACTTCGTGACGTGGGTGATCGATCGTGACAGGCGTGGTGTCATCCGCTTTGCCCCCCTGCAGGGAAAAACGGCTTCCCTGCTTCTTGATCGTCGATTTCGCGAAGAGTTGAAGACGGTGGTTTTTCTGCACAATGGACGTGCCACGATTCGTACCGGCGCGGTGTGTCGGATCCTGCGGTCTCTGGGAGGCGTTTGGTGGCTGGTGGGAAGTCTCATCTGGATGATTCCATGGTTTGTTCGGGACCTGGGTTATCGGTTCGTGGCGTCTGTTCGGTACGCAGTCTTTGGAAAACTTGAGACGTGTCGGATGCCGCGACCGGGTGAGCAGCAGCGGTTCCTCGACTAAGCGGGGGAGCCGTTTTCGACAGCCGGTCACGACCTGCAACTCGGTTTTTCGCCAGCAGCCGCGGCAGATCCCGCCAGGATGATCGACGCTGGCATCAGCGGTCCAATCTGTCGTGTGACGTTGTGTTTGAGCGATCATTCAGGTTACCATGAGGCGATGAGGTCGGGGCCACCTTTTGCTGCGGCGGTCACTTCATGTACTTTTTCAAATTCGGCATCTCCCGGGAGGAGATCTCTGAACACACAGAATTCGATTCAGAAATCAAGTCAGACAGTTCTCACCGGTGAATGGTGGCTGATTCGACAGGCAAGGATTCCGCTGACTGATCAGCGAATTGACCAGAATCGCCGCGAGTGGAGTCGTAACCGGGGCAGGCGGTCGAAGATCGCTGCGCAGACATCCATTGCGATGAGTGAGCTGACCGAAAAGGCGGCTAAACTTTGTTTCAGAATCAATGCGCTGAATCTCCTTCGAAATAACCATGCGTCTGGCCGGATTTCTGATGCCCAGACGAATCCGGGGTTGATACAGGATCACTACAACCGTTTCGATTTTCCCACCAATCGTGAGTGGTCACTGCGGTTAAACCTGCAACTGGATCGCTGGACCCCTGACTTGTTGTACAAGTTGGCTGCCATCCGGGGGGTCGGATTTCCCAGCCCATCAGTGCTGGACTGGGGAGGCTGTGTGACCTGGTTGATGATTCATCAGGCGGAGGTCCCCGGCGGGACCATGCCGCTGGATCTTCTGCTGTATGCGGCTTGCGGTGTCTCGATCATGTCTCTCGAACCACAAGGTCAGGGGAAGGATACTCGTTTTGTTCGCAGGCCAATTTCTCATCACGAGGATCAGCACACTGAGTGGCAGCAGTTGTCCATTCAATTGCTGGAGGATTACCTCCGGCGTCCATCAACAATGATTTCAACTGCCGATCGTGCAGCGCTGAAATTGATGCTGTTTCGTGAGCAGGTGGAGTTGTTCCAGCGGGCTGCAGAATGTTCAGATCGAGTGTGCAAGTCTCTGCAGAGGTTTGGGGTTCGCGGTGACTGACTGGATTCGTTCCGAGTTTTCCGAGGAGAGTTCAGCCACTGAGTAATTCCGATCCGGCTCTCCGTGCAGAGGGAATGTGAAGTCCTGAACGGCAATCTTTCGTCGAGCGAACGCTGAGAGATCATTCGAAATTGCACGATCTCCTTCAGTAGTCCTGCCTGACTCTACCTTCCTGCGGAGACGAGTGAGCAACAGAGAACAGTCGGTTGTTCGACTGCATCTTTGGGGAAATCTCGACGAATCCTCGCTGCGGGTCTGGTCTCCGGCATGTCATTCGACCGGAGTGAATCGGCCTGCGTGAGCAACAGGTACGTCGCTCGAAAGCAGCCTTTGCCAGGACGGGGTTGGTTCGAGGGAGAGGCAAGCCCTGCCCATCGAGGTCAAACGCAGTCGTATCTCTGCTGAGAGTCTGCCTGAGTTGTTTGTTGTCTCTCAAGCACTGCGAGATCGCAGCCAGCCAATTCCTGCCTGCAGATCTCTTCAACACGCAGGCGAATGTGCAAGGGGCACAATTCTTAGAGACAGCTCAATTCCAGTCTCCTGCCGGACTCGACCACAATTGACCGCCCGATTCGTCAATTGAGGGTCGCACAGGTCTGCTGTGCAACGCCACGAACGGTCTACTTCTCTTCGATCCGATACAGGCTTTCCTGTGTGCGGATGAACAGAGAATTCCCCGCGATAGCGGGCGAGGCCATGACGCCGGAGGCCAGCTGATTCTGAGCCAGTTGCTCAAACTCCTGTCCGGCTCGAATCACTGTGCAGGTACCGTCGTGATTAAAGAAATAAAGGCGGTCGCCGGCTGCCGTAGGAGAAGCGGAATATTCGCCGGGCAGTCGAGCAAACCAGACTTCTTCGCCGGATTCAGGCTGCAGGCATCGCGCGATACCTCGATCACTGACAAAAAACAGCAGGTCTTTTGCGATCACTGCTGATGGTTTCTGTGGGATCTGTCTGTCAGAAATCCAATCGACATGGCTGTGAGTGACGTCCCCTTCACCATCGATGCGGACGGCGAGCAGACGCGACTGCATGTAGCTTGTTGCAATGATTGCCTTGTTCCGGAAGAGTACAGGTCGGGGAACTGTGGAAAACCCAAGTTTTCCGTATGCGGCTTTCCAGATTTCCCGGCCGTTCCTGGCGTCATAGCCGTAGACCCAGTTTGCGGCAGGCGAGATGACAACCGGACGCTGATCCGTTTCCACAATGAGTGGTGTTCCGTAGGCTTTCTTAAGTTCCGGCGTCGGGTCCATTTCACCAGACCTTGTGGTTTGCCAGACCAGTTCTCCGGTTGTGGTTCGCAGTGCTGCAACAGACTGCGTGTCCATGCCATCGAGATGGATAATGGCCAGGTCATCCCAGACGACCGGCGAGCTTCCCGGGCCGTTTTGATGGTCCAGTCTTAATTGCTCGACCCGCCAGACCACCTGCCCCGATTCTCTGTTCACCCCTGCGGTTCCGTAGGTGCCAAAGTGACAAATGAGCATGTTGTCGGCAATGACGGGAGTGGGAGAGGCATAGCTGTTCAGCGAGTGTTTTGGCTCCGGCTCTGCAATGGTGAACAGGTCAACTTCGTGTTTGACTGTTCCTGAATTGCGATCGAGACAGATTGCTTTCAGGAGCAGTGTACCGGCAATTTTCAGGCTGTTTGGGTTACGGATTTTTGACAACCGTTCGGCGGCCTGTTCTTCAGTCAGTTCCTGCACAATGGCCGTCGTGAGCCAGATCTGGCTGCCGGAAATGACAGGAGATGAGTGGCCTTCCCCGGGAATAGCAGCCTTCCAGACGATGTTCTCAGACTCACTCCACTTCAGCGGCAAATCTGCGGATTGGGCATGCCCCTGCCCGTCCGGGCCGCGAAATTGAGGCCACTCATCGTCAGCGAGTGATGAGATGGACGTAAGTAGAGTGATCGTCACAACGCAGATGGGTGTCTTGAACATTTGTGTATTCCCGCAGGTGCTGGAGCGTTTGAGTTGTGGAGTGCTGCTGGGTACAGCGAAGCCAGACGGCAGATTGCCGTTATTTCTGTTGCGGCAGCCGGAGTGTCTTGAGGCTGTTTTCGCGCAGAATTTCAATGGGAATCGAAGTCCCGGGTTTCAGCTGTGTCGCACCGTAGCGCAGGACGTCCGATTCTGACAGCAGGTCTTTTTTGCCGTCGAAGGTAACGATGATATCCCCTTTGCGAAAGCCGGAATTCTTCGCTGCAGCGTGCTCGTTGTACTGACCGACATAACGGACCCTGAGTGCAGTGCCGACAGTGGGAATGCCGTTGACTCCCCGTTCTTCCGATGCAACATTTTCCAGCCGCAGTCCTCCGAGGACCATTCGGCTCAAGCCCCATGCACTGACCCGCCAGTCGATCTGGTCAAGTTCTCTCCAG
>JAFMMM010000095.1 GCA_017859815.1 Planctomycetota bacterium
CGTGCGACTCCGCCAGCGATTTCCTTCTCTTCTCACGCCCCTCGCTGCGCTCTCCCGAACCTGCTGGCAGCTTCTCCCGTCAACTGCAGGCACTGGGCGACTCGCAAGGGATTCGGAGCAGCCCAAACGACCGAGCAGGGAGCTTTATCGCCCTGCATCAGGATGCGCGAAAACCACGCCTGACTCCGGTTACCAGGCGGCCTGATCTTGGCGAAAACACGGTTTTCCGCTACCATCCGGTCGCGGTCTTTCCGAGGATTCTGCTGGCGAATATCACGCTCGAAGCCAGCTCCCCCCCGGTATGCACGCCAGATTGTCTCGCAGGGAAGCGGGACCAAAAACGACAACATGCGGATCAACTGAAATGGATTTCAACATCCGGCCAATTGCCCGGAATTGCGCGGTCTCCGGTCGTGCGTTTCAGCAGGGGGACACCTGCTGGTCTGTGCTGCTCGAACAAAACGGAGCTGTCGTCCGTCAGGATATCAGCGATGAGAACTGGCAGGGGCCACCCGCAGAAGCCATCGGACACTGGCAGTCCCGGTTCACGACCCAGGCACAGCCGGAACGTTCGCTCATGAATACAGATGCTCTGTACGAATACTTCCTGCAACTCAGTGATTCTCCAAATACGGTTCAGAAACAGTACCGTTATGTGGTCGCTCTGCTGTTGATGCGAAAAAAACGTCTCGTGCTGGATGAAGTCATTGAGATCGATGATCAACCGGTCATGCGTCTCAGCGGCTCCGGCGGAGAAGGTCCCTTTGATGTCTCAGAAGAGGAACTCTCTGAACAGGAAGTCGGGCAGCTGCAACAGCAGTTGTTCCAGCGTCCAAACTCAGCAGCAGCCTGACAGGATGTCTCATGCGTTTGCTTATTTGTCTGACAATCCTCTCCACTGGTGGATGTATCCACTTTCTCAAACCAGCCGGGTTGACCGAACGTCGGCCGGAACCACTGCTTTCGACGGAGATTTCCGATGCGGAACTGATCGCGCACCTGAATCAACAGCGGAACGGATTGCAGAACTGGCGAGCATCTACCGTCAGGCTGGAAGTCAGCGGCCCCGGTATTCCCTTCAAACAGAGATTGACCGGGGAATTCGTCTGTGCAGCACCACGCTGTTTTCGCATCACCGCCAGCAATGTTGTGGCCAGTCTTGACTTTGGTGCGAATCAGGAAGGCTGCTGGGCGTGGTCTCAACCCGGTGCTCCGGCACTGCTGACATGGCCGCACGAAGATGCACACCTGCTCAGCGAACTCCCCGGTGAATTACCCTGGCTGGATGCAGAATGGCTCGCAGTCCTGGCCGGCGTCGTCCCTGTCAGCCCCGAGCAGTATGCAGTGCACCTGCCACCCGACCAACCCCTGCAACGATGGCTGATTCGCACACGGGAAACAGTAAGCGGACAACTCAAAGAAATCCTGAAAGTTGATCTGGTCAGCGGGTGCTGTAAAGAAGCGTTAGTGCTGAACAGTGACGGGATGGAACTGGTTCGAACCCAACTGGATGATTACCAGGTGATCGGCAGCAACACAATACCGCAACGGTTATTCGTTCACGCCCCGCGGGCTGGCTTCAAACTGAATCTGCAATTCGAAGACGTCACACTCAACGCGGACATTCCTGAGCAGGTCTGGGTCGCGCCTGCGACCCGCGATCTGCGGGTCGCTGACCTCGCATCAGTTGTGGAATTCCACCACATGAGCCAGCAGGATCGCCGGTACCAGCTACGGAACCACGTTCAGAATGAGACGCTTCCGGAGTTCGATGACCCCCTGCTGGTTCGTCGTGAAGAACAACCAGCGAAAAACACATCCGGATTCCGCTGGCCATGGCAGTGGTGGCGTTAGCCGCTGCAAGGTCTCCGATCTTCCCTGACGGTGCACATCTCCGGTGCCGAATCTGCGGTGAATCTGTGACCTGGGTGGTGATTTTTGTTCTGGCGGCAGCGACTGCACTCACCCTCCAGCCAAAGACAACAGACACAGAAGGATTTCAAGATGCGTTCCGGACTCACAGGGCTGCTGGGCGGCGGATTAATGCTGCTGGCTCTCAATCAGATGAGCGCAGATGAAAAAACCGCAGAGATCATTATCCCCGGACCACAAGCCCTCAGGGTGCATCAACAGGCAATCCTGTTTGACGGCCACAATGACCTCCCGTGGGAACTTCGTTCGCAAGGAGTCTCGTCGCTGAATGCTGTGGATCTGCAAAAAATCCATCCATCAATGCATACGGACATTCCACGTCTGACCGAAGGAGGCGTCAACGCTCAGTTCTGGTCCGTTTATGTACCGGCTGACACGATGGATACCGGAGACGCACTCCTGCAAACCCTGCAGCAAATCGAACTTGTCCAGGCGATGGTGCGAAAGTATCCACAAACGTTTGCTATGGCCGATACTGCCGACGATGTGGAGCAAATCATCAGTACCGGGCGCATCGCTTCGATGATGGGCGTGGAGGGTGGTCACTGTATCGAGAACGAAATCAGCAATATCGCCCGCCTGCACAGCCTCGGCTGCCGCTATATGACTCTGACCCATTCCAGATCCCTCGACTGGGCAGACTCAGCCACGGACGAACAACCACTCGGTGGCCTCTCAGAATTTGGTGAACAGGTAATTCATGAAATGAATCGCACAGGCCTGCTTGTGGATTTGTCTCATGTGTCTCCGGCAACGATGAAACACGCGCTGCGGATCACGAAAGCACCGGTGATCTTTTCTCACTCAAGTGCGAGGGCAATCTGCGACCACCCTCGCAATGTACCGGACGAAGTTCTGCCACTGGTCCGTGAAAACGGCGGTGTCATTATGGTGAACTTCTTCTCGGCATTTATTGTCCCCACGGAACAGCTCAGAACTGACCCGCAGAAGCGAGGGACAATCCACGATGTCGTGGACCACATCGATTATCTGGCCAAAAAGACTGGTGTTGATCATGTCGGAATCGGTTCGGATTACGATGGAGTTCCAAGGTTGCCGGAACAGCTGGAAAGCGTGGCCACCTACCCTCGTATTACTCACCTGTTGCTGCAGCGTGGCTACTCGCCCGAAGACATCCACAAAATTCTGGGTGGCAATGTGCTGCGTGCCCTGCGAACGGCCGAACAGATCGCAGCATCGATGCAGCAGGATCAGTAACGCCGTGTCTGGTTCTCTTTCAGAAAACGATCAATCCTGTGAGTCCCCTATGCCTCAACTGACCCCGTCGGATCGACTGTTAATTACCGGTGCCACTGGACTCGTAGGAAGCCACGTCGCCGAACAAGCCGTGTCCCGCAATCTCCAGGTACGATGCCTCGTCAGAAATGGCTCCGATACAACCTTTCTCCAGCAACTGGGCTGTGAACTGACTGTCGGGGCCCTCGATCAGCCGGAATCACTGACGGAAGCTGTTCGGGATGTCACCTGCATCGTTCACTGTGCCGCCAAAGTGGGCGATTGGGGATCGACCGAAGATTACCGTCGTACCAATGTGGAGGGGACAGCAGCTTTGGTCGAAGCTGCACTCGCCAGTGGAACGCTGAAACGCTGGGTTCAGATCAGTTCGCTGGGCGTCTATGAAGCCAAAGACCATTACGGCACCGATGAGTCCACACCCATAAACACAGCTGGAATCGATGGATATACACTCACCAAAATAGAATCAGAAAAGCTGATTCTGGACGCCGTTGCAGCGAAAAGCCTGCCGGCTGTCGTACTGCGGCCAGGGTTCATCTACGGCCCCCGGGACCGAACTGTGCTGCCTCGCCTGCTGGAACGGCTGCAGTCCGGAAAATTTGCCTATCTGGGTTCCCCTGAGAAACTCATGAACAATACCTGGGTCGGTAATCTGTGCGAAGCTGTCTGGCTGGCTGCGGAATCCGAAGACCTCGAAGGTCAGACCTTCAATATCCGTGATCCCAGACTTGTGTCCAAACGTGAATTTGTGGAAACCATTTGTGATGCGGCAGGACTGACCAAACCCGCGAAAGTCGTTCCGCTTCCAGTCGCCAAAGCTATTGCCACAGGCATGGAGACCATCTGGAAGCTCCTGGGAAAGAAACAGGCGCCACTGCTGAACATGGCACGCATCAAGTTTCTCGGCCTGAACCTCGATTTCTCCATCGACCGTGCCGGATATCAGCTGGGTTATGATCCGGCGACCGACTTCCGCACCGCAATGCCCTCTGCTGTTGCCAGTCTTGCAGAGCAGGGCGGCACCGAATCCTGACCCATAAAAAAACCGCGACGATCACGCCGCGGTTTTTCCTGTTCTGCAGCGGTTGTTGACGCTGCCTGAATCAGATTCACTCCAGAGGTTCGCTCTGAGCACCCTCGCGAATGGCAAACACGCGATTGCGGTTTGCAATAAACATGGTGTCATTGGCAATCACGGGGGTCGTATAGACCGATGAGCCCATGTTGATTTCCGCAATCATTTCGTACTCGGCCGACAGCTCGAAAATGGAAATATCACCGTCTTCGTCACCGATGTAGACCTTGTCTTCAACGATCAATGGCGATGCCCAACTGGCAGCAAACATGTCGTAGGTCCAGTGCGGTTTCCCTGTCTTCACATCCAGACAGTGCACCAGCCCGCTGAAGTCTGCCACAAACAGTAACCCATTCTTGATCGCAACTGTCCCACAGGTGCGATGCATCGTGGTTTCAAACTCCTCAACGTCCTCACCCATGTAGTGCCAGACTGCGGCAGAATTTGGATTCTCACGCTCGAAATCCCCGTCCTTATCCACAAGAGCCTGCAAACGCTTGTGAGCGATCGGCTTATCGGGCTGCTTCGAATTGTAAACGAGTGTGGGACTGACGTCACCGCGGCGAGTCGGATCGATACACCACAGGTGTCCCTGACCTTCGCCATGTTCCGGGTCTTCTCCGACGCCAATGTAAACCAGACCATCGTGCACAACAGGAGTTGCGATCAGATGGTTTCTTGTCGCTCGACCGCCAAGCAGGTAGATGGAGTCCTTGGGATTGCAGTCAAACTTCCAGAGCAGATCTGCCTTGCCATCCTTACCCTCTGCAGCAAAGCCATACAGATATCCGTCTCCACCACCCATGATGACCTGAGCAACACCGTCGAACACACCGTATGCAGGTGATGACCACTGACCGTGCAGGACATTGATCCCGGGAGTACCGTCTGTCCAAAGTACCTCGCCTGAATCACGGTCCATGCAAATAAAGCTGGGGGCTCGTTCCGCAGGAATCGTAATGTGACTTTCGTCCACACCGTTGCCAGTGATGACAAACAACAGGTTGCCAACACTTGTCACCGAACAACTGCACATGTTGTGCTGAGAAACTTTCAGATCCTTCATCATGTCCATGACCCAGATGATGTCAGCTTCAGTTTCGTCGGTGAATTCTTCGTCCACATACGGGCTGTCGTTCTGCCCGTCACGAAATCCTTCGGTGTCCAGACAAACCACCTGACCGCGGCTGCTGACGTACCAGGCACGCTCACCATCCACAAAAGGCGAGCAGCAAATCCCCTGGTGCGGCCAGTCGTGAACACGGCCGGTCGGCAGCTTCTCATTACTGTGCTGCCACAGAAACTTTCCGGATTTTTCATCGAAACAGATCAGACAGCCAAGGTCGACCTCGCTGGGATATCGTTCGATATATCCGCTGCCGTTATTGGTTCCGATGTAGACCTTGCCGTTGGCAACAACCGGGTTGCCGTAGGTTTCCGATCCCAGCGACATGGACCACAGAATGTTCTTACCGGACTCGACATCCCACTCGGTCGGAATGTTCTTGCCCTCCGGCGTATTGTTGCGAGCCGGGCTGCCTCCCCACTGTGGCCAGTCATGCGCGCCTACCCGCATCTTCGAAATCTGCTCCAGAACCAACTTTGTCGGATCTTCAGCATTTGTCGCACTGCAAATCACAGTCGCAGCCATGATGGCCGCCACCATGTACTTCATTGTCTTTAACATTGCTCTTCTATCCCCGAAAAAATAGTCCACCGCAGCGTCGCCTGCACGAGTCACTGTTACGGCAGCTTTCAAGCGAAACGGGTTCCTCAACTCACATCGATGGCAATCCTGCCCTCGGTGCTGAGTTGCTAATTTTCACTGACCATCACGTTATCGATCAGAAACTCTGCGATCTTGGCATTACCGAACAGACCAGGGCTTCCCTGCAGGTTTGGCACTTCGTCGGCCGCTTCAATCTGCCATTCGGCAGGTTCAGCTTCCCCTCGTTTCCACACCTTACCACGCAGAGTCACTTTGCCGTCACCGGTTTCACTTTGGAACTTCATGGTGTACCAGGTGTCGCCTTCCCACTCAAACGGCTGCGTCTTCGCAAACCGCAGTTCCAGGCGAGCAGTCCAGGAGCGAATCTGCATTCGCTGAGCGCCCTGCACGTCCAGCGTATACCGCTGGTTAATTAATCCCATATCCGGCAGTTGGCCGTCATTGGTAATCGCAAAAAAGTCAGCCTGCACCGTGTAGTCATGGGGAGTCGTCATGCCCATCCAGGCCTGACTTCTGGTCCCTTTGGGAATCGTACTCACTTTTCGCAGCACTGTTTCCCCGTCCACTTCGGCCGGTTTGTGACGATAGTTGGCCCCAATCCAGGTGACCGGGACCTGCCCGTCTGAAAAGTCGAACTTCCACGGGAAAGCCGGCAGAATACGAGCTCTTGCCGAACCAGTAGCGTCACCCGATGTGGCCACAATCTTCACGCCGGCGATGCCGCCCGCAGGTGCCGTGAAGACACCGTCTGCCACAGTTCCACCACCCTCAACAGCAAAGGATGCGTCGTTGACCAGACCCACGTACTGTCCGGCGGCATTGTAACCGCGGACTTCCAGTGCCAGCTTTTCACCAGGCTTCAGAATTTCTTCGGTCGGACTGACGACCAGCTGAGCAATTTTACGGTCGGAGACAGCGCCCTCATTTCGCTTAATCGCCGGTACGGTCGCTGCCGTCTTCTTTGGTTCGCCGGAACCAATACAGTAGACAGCTTCCATGGATGACAGGAAGATTCTTCCGTTGGAAACTGCCAGTGATCCAAAGACCTCCTCACCCTGCGACAGACGAGTCTGAGCGACGACATCCACGCCATTTTCAGTTGGCTCCAGCACGTAAAATCGACCGGTGTTCTCGCACAGATAAATGTGGCCGTCGGCAACCAGTGGGCTGCCAAACATAATGCGACCCACTTTCTTCTCCGCAACCTCCTTGCCGGTTTTCGCCTCCAAAATGACCAGCAAAGCACCGTCTTCGAGGAAGTACAGCCGATCCTTCAGCTTCACCATTGAGCTGCGGCCAAGTGCACGCTTGGGGATTTTCCAAAGCAAATCGCTCTCAGCAATTTCACCGCGAGTGTTACCGTCGAACGCAAAGACAGCGCCCAGAATCGTGGTCTCTGCAGCGTTCTGCTCCGCGTGACCGCCGTAAACAATCCCGTTCTCGTCGACAATAGGAGTCGAATTAATTCCACGCTTTGACGCCTGGTACTTCCAGATGCGCTGGCCAGTGCGCGGCTGCAATGCATAGACAGCACCATCGCCCGCACTAAACACCATCGCTGCTTCACCGTTGAGCGTTGTCAGGACCGGAGTAGTGTAAGTCGTATCGTTCGGACGCAGGCGTGTGCTGTGAACCCAGCGGACGTCGCCAGTTCGCTTGTCAAACGCGAAGAAGCGATGAGCCGGAATCGCCGTTTCACCCCAGCCGGTGGTGATCCCGCTGGCAATCACCAGATCTTCAAACACCACGGGAGCGTTGGTGCGTCCACCGTAAGTAGACAGCAGG
Organism: Planctomycetota bacterium; assembly: GCA_017859815.1. GTDB lineage: Bacteria > Planctomycetota > Planctomycetia > Planctomycetales > Planctomycetaceae > SXXK01. The sequence goes on from JAFMMM010000095.1 coordinate 7,779, forward strand.
CCAAATTCCTCGCTCAGGGATCGCTCCCAGACAATCCTGCCCGTGCCACCCTCCAGACACTGAAACACACAGCCAAGCCCCTGGGAAAAAACCGTGTCCGTTTCCGGATCCCCAGCAACACTCGACCAGCCAGTTCGCTCCGCAGGAGCGTCTGAGAGATAAATGTTGTGCACACTCTCCCAAATCATCTCGCCGGTTTCGGCATCGAGGCAAACGGTTTTCTCACCCTCTTTGGTGGATTCCGGAAATGATCGGCAGATCACATAAACCCGGCCGTTCATGACGATCGGTGTGTTTCGCGCACCGTACTCCTCATTTCGCCACAACAGGTTGTCGCCCTTGCGAGACCATTCCTTCGGCAGTCCGGTCTCAAAACTATGACCGTCATTATTCGGACCTCGCCAGTGAGTCCAGTCTTCTGCACATAAGGGTGCAGCCAGCAGCAGCAGGCCGAAAATTGTTGCGTTTGTTTTGTTCATGTGCCTCCCCCGGTTAGCAGAGCTTTCCGCTCTGCTCCTGTTATGCATCACTTCATCGCGATATCGCTGAACTGTCACCGAATCTTTGATGATGGCAACAGTGAAACGACTCGTAATGTCGTCCCCCAACGGATGATTCCTGCTTGCTACAGACTGCACCAGCCTCCACGGAACCATGATTCGAACTGCATCCGTGCGATCAGAACCATGTCTGGAAAATCCGTTCTTTTCATTCCCGATTTCTAACTCTTCAGCCGCGGTTTAACCAGTCACAACTGGCATCTTCATGCGGTTCTCGCGCCTGCCGCAGCAGTTCCGTCAACCGGCTTAACTCACTGCCGCTCAGGTGCCCCAGTTGCCTGCTGTGCATCTGTACAACCCGCGCCGACATCTCGTCCAGTAATCGGATGCCTTCGGCCGAAATCGCCGTCTCGACGACTCGCCGATTCTCCTGACGACGTTCGCGAGTGACCAGCCGCCGTGCTTCCAGTCGATCCAGCATGCGAGTCGTGTCGGGACGACGCGATATCAGGCGTCGCCCGAGGGCCAGCGTCTGCATGGTTTCCGGATGCACAGAACGCAGCAGCCGCAGCGCGTTATACTGCTGGGCCGAAAGTCCAAATTCGCCGAAAACCTCGTCTTCGACTGCCTTGAGACAATCGTAGGCCCTCCACAGATTCAGGTAGACCTCCTGCTCCTGCGAATCAAATCGACGCATGCTCCCACCGCCAGCTCCGTGTTCCATCACAGCAGCTTCCGTGTTCTCACGACTGTTGTCAAGACAACCGCGCCGTCGGGCACTTCCCGGTTTCAATCTTCGGTGCGTCCCGGCCCGTCGCGGGGCCTGCCATCGGCCAAACTACTGGGACACGCAATACAGATGATGACTGGAACGAATGAAAATACAGCCCGCACTGATTGCCGGTGTCGCACTGAAGTCTTCCGACTCGTTCGTCACGCGGTTCGTCGCCAGCACGTTCAATTCTGTACCCGGCTCAATCACGTGAATGTCTCCGCCACGACTCACGAAGTAGATCTTTCCATCACCCAGCACCGGAGACGCATAATCAGTGTTTCCAAAACCGCCGAATCCACCACGGCCACCACCACGGCTACCAAAACCGCCGCGACCTCCACGTGAGTTTCCCTCGTCGCCGTTCTCAGCTCCGCCGTTCGATCCGCCGGAGGGCAGTCGGCCGCGGAAAATCTCGCTTCCGTCCTCCGCATTCACACAACTGACCACACCCCCGGAAATCAGGTACAGGCGATTCTCGTGAATCAAGGGAGTTGAAAAACGATTGCGATCGCGACCGGACCAGATCACGCCACCTTCAGAAATATCTTTCACGCCTCCGGCTTTGATGGCGATCGATCCCCCCTGACGTCCCTCCGCGGCAAAAATACGATTGCCGTCGATGACAACGCTGGAATTAAACTGGTCCGTCTCCATCGCCTCGCAAAACCAACGAAGTTTTCCGGTTTCCGGGTTCAGTCCCCAAATCTCATACGGAGCCCCAAGGACGATATCCAGTCGCTCGTCATCGACCTGACTGAGCGCCGGAGTTCCCCAGACCCCACCCAGCAAATCGCTCTCGGCTCGCCAAAGTTCCCTGCCGGTCGCTTTGTCCAGTCCGATCACGGCACGCGATTCGGCACCGGCGGGAACAACGAGCACGTTGCCGGCCAGAATAGGACTGGATGAAGACCCCCAGGCACGATCGTCGGATCCTTTGCCGACACTCGCCTGCCAGATCTCCTGACCATCGAGATCCCACGCGCGAACTCCGGATTTCCCCAGAAAGACAAACACACTCTCGCCGTCAGAAACAGGGGTGTGCGAAGCATATCCGTGCTGGGGAACCCCCATCCCACTGTATGCGTCTTCAGGCAGGACCGGCTCGATCTCTTGCTGCCACAACAATTTCCCGTCAGCACGAGAATAACATACGACGTGCCGCCGCAACTCTTCCATCTCCCCCGGGTTCTGCTGATCCATCCCGTAACCCGAGTAGCAGGTCACCACGATGCGGTCGCCAATAACAATCGGGCAGGACACCCCCCGACCCGGCAGAGCAGCTTTCCATTTCAGATTTTTTTCAGCACTGAATTCCGTCGGCAATGACTCCGGATCGAGACTTACGCCACTGCCGTTGGGTCCGCGAAAACGCAGCCAGTCAGATGCACTCAGGCCAGCCTGTGAAAGCAATACGCAAGCCGTTAACGCCGCCACTTTGAACTTCATCTGTGTTGTCTCCGTATCTCTCAGTCCAAGATTCTCCAGGAAATCACCCAGACCTGTTCGGCTTTCCTGCTGCCTGGCATCAGTCCGGAATCCGACCAGTCTGCCAAAACGAGCTGATCAGTCGTGTCCGTTACGCATCCCAATTTCTAACGTCGGCGAGCCGGGGGGGAAATACCGCCTCGAACATCAGCATCTGCATCTGCCGGCGTCATGCCCAGCGTGATGTCAAATTGTGCTGTCAGTTCACCCAACCGTGAACCGGGCAGGGGGCGAAAAGGAACCACGATCAGTTCCTGCAGACGCGGATCCCGGATCGCCTTCAGGACACCATCGGCGTCATTGTCCGGGTCGTCAGCGATTAACACCTGAGTTGTCAAAAGTCGTCGACCATTTTGGCTGACAGCCACATGAATATGCGGCGCTCGCACCGTATTCCCGGCCTGATAACGCACCGGTCGAATCGTGCGAAAGGTGTACTTCCCGCTGGAATCCGTCAGAAATCGACCGTAGCCCTGAAACCCGGCATCGATGCCCCGGTCGGTGCGGCCCCCCTTGTGCAGGTAAGATCCACGATTGTCCACCTGCCAGATCTCAACAAACGCGTTGCGTACCGGCTGCCCGCTGAGAGTTCTTACAATCCCGCTTAACCACGTCACCTGGCCGACAGCAGGTGTCAGCGAGTCATTCAAAATCAACAGATCGTTGTCGGTATCAACCGGCAGCTGATCCGGATAAAACGGCCCCTCAGTGGTGGAAGGAGTCGCCAGTTGCTCCGCAAAAACCCCCGGCACACTCCACATCGCCGAGGAAAACGCTGCCAGTTGCAGGCTGCGACGACGCGACAACCCGGCATTCCAATTCTCAATGTTCACGTCAGTCCTTTCCTCGGAATGTCACTACCCAACAAAAAACAGATCCGATGACTCTGCCACCCCCGCTTTGCTGAGCGATCCCTGGTTCACTTTCACAGCCGCTGTCAGAGCCGCTGTCACAGACAAGACACAGGACCCCGGCGAAGACAGCGCGTAACAGCTTGCATCACCGCAATTCTTCCAACCAACCTGGCAGCAAAAAGTTGCGGCGGATTGCGGAAAAAACTCGGTCAAATCGTATGACAATGCGATCTTTGTACCGCGGGACAGAGGCCAGACTGGAAAGGCGGCAGAGTTCATGCAGCCGAAAACTGTTCCGTCGTGCGGAGAATCGCAATCCGTGATAATGCCCGGCTTACAGGCTGGTTGGATCCATCAATTCCACCGAATTCCCCGAATCATCACTGATGTAAACAGATCGCGTACCGTCTCTGTGCGGTTTCAGACCGGGATGGTCAATGGCCGCTGCAGAAGAAAATGCAATATGGGGAGGATGGTGGCCAGGAAGTACCAGCGCGAGGTGCAGATTCGCAAACCGCAGAAATGCCCAGGTGTCATCCTGGTAGTCAATCTCACAACGAAACTTCTCGCGGTACCAGTCCACACTGGTGGCAATATCTTTGACTTCGACGGCCACATGATGCATCGAATCCAAATCCGCAGAGTTCTCGACCATCCCATTCACTCCTCTGTCGTGCGTTTCCCAAATTCACCCTGCGGCCGTGGGCCTGTCAGTATGAACTGCCCCCGAGCCCATAACGTTCAGTCAGTACAGCAGCATTGTTACTGCAAGATACACAAAAACCAGTGCGCAAATTCGATCCAGCAGCGGCCCTGTACGCGGATGAGCACGAAGCAATCTGCCATACCGGCCCGAAAACAGCCCCACCAGCGAAAAGACAATCACGGCGATAGCGGTAAACACCAGCCCCAGCCCGACAAGCTGACGGGCAGAAGATCGCTCCCCCGACTCAAGAAACGAGGAAAAAAACGAGAGAAAGAACAGCGCAACCTTGGGATTAATCAAATTGGCGGTGAGCCCACGCAGAAAAAAAGCAGTCCATTGATTTTCCTGCAATCCCACCGGGACATTGCTCGCCGCAGAGATACGCGGCTGAAGCGTCGTGGTCGAAGGACGCAGAATTCCCCACGCCAGCCACAACAGATAACAGCCGCCAACTGTCCGCATCATCCACTCTGCGGATGGAAACCGCTGTAGCAGCGACGAGATGCCAGCGGCCGCAAGTGCAGTGTGGATCAGACATCCACTGGCACATCCAAGGCCAAAACTCACAGCGACGCGGCGGCCACGACTGATCCCTAAAGACATCGTCGCCAGCAAATCAGGGCCGGGTGCCAGCGTCACCATCAACGCTGCCGGCAGAAATCCCCAGAACTGCTCGGCCGATAACAGCACCAGTTGTCTCCCGACAGGTGCGTTCTTTCGCCGCACGTTGCGAAGTCAGCGACCCGGCAGAAAACGGGACACGGAGCCCCTGCCGGGCAAGGTGTCGCCGCCAGTCACGGGAATCGACAGCGGTTCAAGACGGCATCACGCCACTAGGACATATTGACCAGACTGTCCCCCAACACCATCCGTGTTCGCAGCAAGCCGCTGGAAGTCAGCAATCACCGCGTCGACACGGCAAAAAACCGTCAGGAACGGTTGTTAATCACCTGCAGCGAAGCAGAAACGAGACGGCGAGACTCGACAGCACGATCAATGACAGACTTAAAAGCCTGGGCGTCAGCGACTCCACGCAGGACCAGCAGCGTCTTGCCGCCAGCATCTTTCAGACGGATGTCCGCGGCGCGAAAGAATGCCTGGCCAGGCAACTGTTCGATTTGTACAGAATCAATCGCCAGCAGGTCGGCAGATTGCACCTGCCGAGATCCCATTGTGCTCCAAATTTGCACACTGCGATTTGTCAGCACGTATCGCATGCCCGTCAGCCGCAGCAGGAACAACAGCAGACCAAGTGGAGCCAGCGGCAGCCCAAACAGGAGATAGGAAACCTGCACTCCCCAGATCTTCACGGGAATGCAGGTCAGGATCTCACCAATCAGGCGTCCCAGTCCGTTTGCCGCAACAGACGGAAACTCCGTCATGATGCGGGCCTCTTCCGATGCACTGACTCCAGCGATTGCCTGTACCGCCATGACGTTCACTCTCAAAAAACAGGACGGGGATCAGCACCGGATCCCCGCAAGAACCACATCAGGAACCAGAAATGCGTTGCAAAGACGGATCAGCGATCGATTTCGCCCATCACGAGGTCCAAAGAACCCACGACCGCCGGAACGTCAGCCAGGGGGACTCCGGCACAAATGTGATCTGTCACTGACAGATTACAAAAACAACTGCTCTTTGCTCGCAGCCGGAGCGGCTCGGCGCTATCGTTCCCGACAATGTAGAAACCCATCTGACCGCGAGGACATTCCGTTTCGAGGTAGACTTCATCCTTCGGCAGTTTGGTATTCATCTTGAAGGGCACCCGGTGGCTTCCCTCAGCAGCCTGGTATCGCGGAACCGCCTGACGGATCAACCGGATGGATTGAACCACTTCCATCATCCGTACATAAAACCGACTCCAGCAGTCACCAAGGACCGCCTCCCTCGGAGCATCCGCGAAAGGAGCAACCGGGATCTCGTAGTCGTAGCCGTCGTACATTGAGGTGTAAATCGATTCCCCGTCCCGCCGCAGGTCAAAATCAATACCGCTGCCACGCAGTACCGGACCAGTGCAGCCGTAGCTGACAGCACGTTCAGGGGTCAGAATACCAATGCCAGCAGTACGTTTGATGAAGATCGCATTACGGGTCAGCAAAGTGTGATACTCTTTGATCCGCGGTTCCAGCCACTGCAGAAACATCTCCAGCACTTCGAGAAACGGATATCGCTCTCCCGGAGTACGATCAGTCAGTGCCGCCAGACCGTCCGGAATCTCAATCTCCTCCGGCAAGTCGTGGGTCGCACCACCAATCGTGAAATAGCTGGTTGTCAGACGTGCCCCGCAGACCTCTTCGAACAGATCCAGAATAATCTCGCGTTCACGGAAGGCGTACAGAAATGGGCTGAAAGTTCCAAGGTCCAGGCCGTAGGCCCCCATGCCCACGAGGTGGCTGGCGATTCGCCCCAACTCAGCAATCAACACCCGCAAGTGCGTCGCCTTGGGGGGAAGTTCGGTACCAACCATTTTCTCGGCGGCCAGCGCGAAGCCGAGATTCATGTTCATGGCCGCCAGATAGTCCATCCGGTCTGTGTACGGAATGTACTGTGGAACGCTGAGATTCTCGCCGATCTTTTCGGCACAACGGTGCAGGTACCCGATGTGTGGAGTGCATTCGTGAACGATTTCGCCGTCTGTACGAAGAAGCAATCTGAGTACGCCGTGGGTACTGGGGTGTTGAGGCCCCATGTTCACCAGCATCTCATCCGTCTGTACGTCAAACTCAATGACTCGAGGATCTTCTGCAACCAGACTCATGATTCACCTGACTTTTGAACTTCAACAACGCGTTCTGACTGATCGTTACCGCCCGGCCAGAACCACCGGTCAGAACCTCTTCACTGCAACCCACAGCAGTTTTGATCGCTGCAGTTTCGACAACGCAGTTAACGACCACGCACCCCATGGTATTCCAGCGGAAACTCGTAGTCCTTCCGTAAGGCATGACCATTCCAGTCCTCCGGACACAGAATCCGACGCAGGTTCGGATGGCCTGTGAAGTGGATTCCGACGAGGTCATAAGCTTCCCGCTCGTGCCAGTTGGCAATCCCCCAGATTCCACTGACCGAAGGGACTTCGGGCAGTTGCCCCGCTTCGTCATTCTTCCAGCGAGAAACCAGGACTTTGAGCTTCAACTGAACTCGATGAGTCATGCTGGTGAGATGATAAACCACCTCAACGTGAGGATCATGGCCGAACTTCGCAGCCTTTTTCTCGTCCGGTTCCAGATAGTCGGCACCGCAGAGATCGTTCAGATGATCATACAGGCAGCGGTCGTCGTCTCGCAGAAATTTCCCGACTGCCAGCAGGTGCTCTGCAGAGACCTCGATCCACGAATCCGTGGCTGCATGAACGGATTCACCAACCGCTTCAGAGCCGAACTGTTCCAAAAGCAGGGCATGGACCTGTTCAATCGTCATTCCATTACTCATGTCATTCACCCGACAACAAAGGTCAGCAGGACCCTCAAATAACAACCCAAAGTGACCAATCCAAAGCTGACCAGCAACCAGTAGCAATCTCAGCTGTACGTTTTCGTGATTGCA
>JAFMMM010000096.1 GCA_017859815.1 Planctomycetota bacterium
TGACAGAGATCCTGCAGGCCCTGGACGTTCCTGTGCATCGCTGCAATTACGCCAGGCTGTACCTGAACGAGAAGTACTACGGTGTTTACGGGAATGTTGAGCGAATCGACGACACATTTCTGGAACGGCAGTTTGGTCATTCCGCGGGATATCTGTTCAAAGTTGACGAGGGAGGCCCTGGCGGTGACATGCGTTTCATCGGGCCTGAGCCCACGGCCTATGAACGGGCGTTCGAATTGAAGGAAGGAGAGCAGACACCTGCCTATGCGGAGTTGCTGCGATTTCTGCAGGCTGTGAATACACCACAGCCTCCGGACGCTGTCCCGGAATTTGAGTCCGAGTTTGAAACCGAGAGTTTCCTGCGAGTCATGGCCGTGATGCTGTATTCCGGAGCATTTGACCAGCTGACCGGCTGGAACTCGCATAATTACTATCTGTATCGCGATCCCCTGCGGCAGCGATGGCGATACCTGCCATGGGATCTGGACGTCGGGTTTTGTGAGCTTGCCTTCGGTCGTATCCACGTGTTGCGAGACTGGCATGCTGCATGGCCGGCCCCCGGAGGGCGACCGAGCCCGCTACTGGAGCAGTTCATTGCATCGCCGCGACTTCTGGCCGAGTATCGCAGAGTCGCCGGTGAGATTCTGGAACAGTATTTTCAACCGGAGGTGTTGTCTCGGAAGTTTGACGCCAAATATGCGCTGATTCAGCAGGCCCTGGAGGAAGACCCGTTTCCAAAGCAGCGTGTGACGAATCCATCCGATCGGGGCTACGAGGATATTGTTCGGTCGATGAAGCAGTTTGCCGGCAGACGTTATGAGACAGCAAAGCAACAGCTGAAGAATCCCGGCCCGCGTCCTCAGCCGCCGCGGCAGTCAGACTCGCAGCCTCAGCCGGGACCACCGTCGGCTGATGCTCCATCTGATTTGCGAATGACTGCAAACGAACGAAATACGGTTGTCCTGAAGTGGACCGACAACTGTGACAACGAGGCCGGAACAATTCTGCAGCGTGCCGAGGGGGCTGAGGGTGGCGAGTTTCGAAACCTGATTGGGCAGCCGGGGCGAAATATCACTGAGGCGACCGATCGTAGTGTTCGTGTGGGGATGACATATCGCTATCGAGTCTATTCCGTGATGCCGACTCCGCGGGGAATGCGAGGGACGGGCGTTTCCAACGTTATCAGCGTGACGGTTGCCGGCGAAGAGAAGTAGTGGACGCGTGTTGTCAACACCTGCGTGAACTGAAATTGTGGTACAGTGATCAGCCCGCTGCTGCACATGCAAAACATGGTGTGGTCTGTGGGTGCGGATCACCACGGTCCGGTACGTCGATTTAGAAGCGTCACACCGTAATCCCCATGATGCTGTCAGGAGTGGGTGTCACGGAAGTCGTTCATCGAGAACCGTCCGAGCGAGCGGTGATGACTCGCAGAGAAATTCCGACCTTTGAAAGCAGAGGCAGCGATGGATTCCAGGACGATTTTGAATTCCCGCGGGGGATACCGTTTTCTGCCCGGGATTGAGCCATATTCCTCGGGGGTGATTGCCGCTGCCGGTTTTGAGATTGTGCACGCGACTCTGATGAAGCCGCTGCCATGGCACGCCGGCCTGCTGGCGGTACGCAGATATCTTGAAATGAACGGACTGACACAGCATTCACTGTGTGGTGTGGAACTGCGTTGTCCGCAGCCACATACGATGGAGGGGTTCATTGACTTTAATCGGGAATATCGAGACCTGTTGAATGATTGGGAGATTCCGGTTGGGGATGAGAATCCTGTTGCCCGGACCAACGTCTCTCCGGTCGAGAATCCGCCGGCTGAAACCGTGCTGTTTGGTGTTTCCTATGCCCGTCCATCTGAGACCAAAATGACCACATTCGTGGTTGCTGGCGGTGGCGAACTGCCAACTCGAAAACTGGATTCGCAGCGAATCGTGCGTGCGGGCGAGGTCACACCGGATGCCATGCGTGAGAAGGCCAGCTGCGTCGTGGAGATCATGCGGACGCGTCTGCAGGGGCTGGGTGCGACTGACGAACAATTGACGATGATCGACGTGTATACCGCTCACGACCTGCGGGAATCACTGGCAAAGATCTTGATACCGGGTCTGCCGGCGGCGGCTGGTGTGGGCGTTCGCTGGTTCTATTCGCGCCCGCCGATCGTTGATATTGAATTTGAAATGGACATGCGGGGTGTGCAGCAGGAACTGGTGCTGAGCCTTGCGGACTGAACAGCTGCGAACATCGGTGAAAGAGAGACGGGGGTTTGGCCGGTGTGCATGGGAACACAGGCAGCGCTGCTGTGTGATGACGGACATTGTGGACAGAACGTTTCATTCCAGGGGAAAGGGTTGTCAGGCACGATGCTGCGTTGCTGATCAGTGCTGTGGCGCGGGTGGGGAGCGACCTGACGATCTGCTGAAGAGAGAAGCTGAACATGAAGAATTGCCGAATCATCCTTGCCGCGAGGCTGCGACTTTTCTGCTGGATGACTGTGGTTTTCGTTTCCAGCCGATGTCTGGCTGCGGCGGATCGTCCCAACATTGTGATCATCTTTACAGATGACCAGGGCTATGCAGACCTTGGGTGCTATGGCAGCGAGAAGAACAGGACACCGCGACTGGATCAGCTGGCGAAGGAGGGGACGCGGTTCACATCGTTCTATTCGCAGACTGTCTGCGGGCCCTCGCGATCTGCGTTGCTGACCGGACGTCAGCCGATTCGCAGCAAGGGTTGGGGCATGCCTGCTTCCGAAATCACGTTTGCTGAGCTGATGCAGCAAACGGGTTATCAGACAGTTTGTATCGGCAAATGGGATGTTTCGAGCCGCAAGGCAATCCCCGATCGGATGCCGAACGCTCAGGGTTTCGACCACTATTTTGGGACTTTGGGGGCTAATGACGGCGGCGGGGTCACCTTTCATGAAAATGACAAACAGGTTGGTTCAACGCGGGATATGGGCAGCCTGACGACTCTTTATACGAATAAGGCGATTGAGTTTCTCAAGCAGCAACGAGATCCGCAAAAACCCTTTGTCCTGTACCTTGCCCACACGATGATGCACACGATTATTGATGCATCGGATCGTTTTCGAGGCAGGTCCGAGGGCGGACTGTATGGAGATGTTGTGGAGGAATTTGATTACGAGACGGGACGCCTGCTGGACACTCTGGACGAGTTGAAGCTGCGGGAAAACACGCTGGTGATTTACACCAGTGACAACGGGCCATGGAATCAGGACAAGTATACAAGCCGCAAGAAAGGGCATCCGGCGGGATCTGTTTTCTGGGGTTCGGCCGGGGCGTTGCGAAACGGGAAAGGGTCGCCGTATGAAGGTGGATATCGGCTTCCGTGTCTTGTTCGATGGCCGGGGAAAGTTCCGGCCGGACGTGTTTCGGACGCGATCTTCGCAACGATTGATCTAATGCCAACGTTTGCCACTCTGGCGGGCTTTGAAGTGCCGAATGATCGTCAAGTGGACGGAGTCGATCAGACGGATCTGTTAATGGGGCGACGGGAATCAGGTCGGGATCATTTCTACTACAGTCAAGCGGGTGTCCGCGAAGGGCGATGGAAATATCTGAAGCCGGATGCACATTTCTACGCTTACGCGATTGAGGATGACCGTCCCCGGAGTGATGAACTCTATGATTTGCTGGCGGATCCCGCAGAGCAGAATAATCTGGCTCAACAGCACCCGGATAAGGTGGCTGCTCTCAGAACGCTGATGCTGTCGATTGAAGCTGATGATCGGCTGCGGCCTGAAGACGGTTTGCGCTAGAGCGACAGCCTGGAGACAATCCTGAAAGTGTCCTGCACACGAATTTTGAGCGTGAGGTTCAGCTCATTATGTGCCGCCCGTGGTGACATCGGGATTTCAGAGCCGCTTTTGCGGATCCCTCTGAGGTCGAGTTGATTCCGGGAGACAGGCGATGAGCGGAGAAGCAAGATGAATGACGCAGTCTCGTTCGGCAGATTTGTCCTGGTTGTATTCCTGTTTGCTCCGACGCTGCGAGCGCAGCAACCCGTGTTGCCGAATGGATATCGATCCGTTGACGGCGATCGGGTGCGGGCGATGCGCGAATTGTGTGTTGCGACAGCTGAGACCGGATTGTTCTCGGGCGCGGTGCTGGTCGCTGACCAGGGCCAGGTGATTTACAAACAGGCCTTCGGGATGGCAAATCGGGAATGGGAGATCAGCAACACAACCGATACCCGATTTCGACTGGCTTCGGTCAGCAAGCAGTTCTGCAGCATGCTGATTCTGCAGCTGGTGCAGGAAGGTCGTCTTCAGCTCGACGACAGAATTACGCAGTACCTCACCTGGTACCGAAAAGACACGGGCGACAGGATCACGCTGCACCACCTGCTGTCTCATCAGTCAGGAATCCCCGACTTCACCTCGCAGTTCAATTATCGAGGCATGATTTCACGGTTGTCGTTCGACAGGGATGAATTCATCAAAGAGCACTGCAGCGGTGATCTTGCGAACGAGCCCGGCACGATTTACAGCTATTCCAACGCTGGCTACATCATCCTCGGACGAATCGTGGAGAAAGTGACACGCAAGACCTACGAACAGAATCTGCACGAACGGATCTTCAAGCCCCTCGAAATGAACAGCAGCGGATATGACCGGAATCGTTACGTGATTCCGAAACGGGCCAGCGGTTACACCTGCGGGCCTTTTGGAACGGAAAATGCCGACTACATCGAACTGGATTCGTCACCGGGTGCCGCCGGAGCATTGTATTCCACGGTTGAAGATATGTTTCTCTGGGATCGCGGACTGACCTCAGATGTGCTGCTTAATGAAGAATACCGCAGGCTAATGTTTACACCCAACGGCGATGTTCCGGAGGTGAAGGCTGCCGGAGGCAGGCCTCGCAGCATTTACGGTTACGGCTGGCAGATTTCAACACGGACACATCCCGTCACGAAACGGACAACAAAGGTGGTCAGCCACGGTGGTGCGATTACCGGATTTCGAGCGATGGAGAATCGACTGGTTGATGACGACGCGTTTGTCATTGTGCTGTGTAATCTGGGTGATCGTTATGGTTCGAGCGACGTTTGGAAATCGGTGACGAGGTTGAGTGGCGAGCTGGTCCATGTAGTTCTTGGAGAGCCATACCGAATGCCTCCGAAACGGGGAATGACTCAGGACCAGCGGATGTACGAGATGGCCCGGTCAAAGGGGGCGGAAGCGGCGATTGATTGGTTCAGAAAGAGTGGTCGGAAGGCCGCATGGGGTGGCGCAAATGTCGCTGTCGCCGAACAGCTGATCCGAGATGGCGCTGTGGAAGACGGGCTGCGGCTGTTGGAATTTGACGTGGAAATGACGTCGGGAAAAGCGTGGCTGGTTCGCAGGACCGCTGAGGCATTTCTGAATAATGGACGTCCTGCCGAGGCGCTGAAGTTTGTCGCGAAAGGCCTGGAGCTGAAACCGAATGACGAACGATTTCTGGAGATCCAGGCGGAAGCAGAACAGGATTTGAATGTGAGCAGTCATGATAAGTAACGAGGAATCCGCAGCATCGGGTGTGAGGTCGGCGTTGGGCCATGGCAGATCACTGATTGTCTTCCTTGCGATCTGTCTGGGTGCCGGTGGACTTGGGGCGATGGTGACAACTCCGGAGATCCGTGGCTGGTACCAAACGCTGCAAAAGCCGAGCTGGAATCCGCCCAACAGCGTCTTCGGACCGGTCTGGACGACACTGTTTTTGATGATGGCCGTGGCCGGCTGGCTGGTGTGGAATCAGTGTGAATCGACAGAGCGAAGATCCGTATTCCTGCTGTTCGGGACTCAACTGTTCCTGAATATCTGCTGGTCGTGTGTGTTTTTTGGACTGCACCAGCCTGGCTGGGCATTCGCTGAGATTTTGGTGTTGTGGGCTGCGATTACTGCGACTGTTCTGAAGTTCTTTCAGCGAAGTCGCGCAGCGGGCTGGTTCATGTTGCCATATCTGGCATGGGTGACCTTTGCCGCGTTTCTGAACTACACGATCTGGTCAATGAACCGGTAAGAACTGCATTGCGTTTGAGAATTCAGAACGCGTTGTTTCAGTGGGTCGGTTCTGGTGGCAGGCCGGGTTTCCGGGGCACTTCGCACTCTGTCGGTATCTGGTGGTATCAGTCGAGGTTCGATTGCAGATCGGTCTTCGTTGGTCGCAAAGAGGGGCACCCCTCTTCGGGGACTTCGACGTTAGCGGTCCAGAGAATTGCGTTCAGAACGATTTTTCGAAAACTGTCGTCCTGCCAGCTGACGTGATTATGGGCGCCGGTGAATCCGAATCCACGGCCACCAGCGGGGCGTTCGTAAGCCCAGGCAACGTGCTGCCGTTCCCCATTGGCGACGGCTTTGCGAACATCCGGATTCCCGCTGCGTTCCCCATCGGGGCGATTGAGTGTTTCGGGTGGTGGCAGGTCGCTGAGGATTGGAGTGACCCCCTGCATGTCTTTGACAAATCGCATGTGGTAATACCATTCGTCATTCACGCTGAATTCCTTAACGCCATTGGTTATTGGATGCACGGGCAGGTTGTTGAACTGAGGTGTCCAGTGCGGATTCACCGACCAGTTCAGATCACAGAAGCCCCCCATCCACTGCAGGAACATTTCTGCAGCTTTGCCTTTTTCAGCCTCGGTAGCCCAGTGGATCATCACGACACCGGTACCCGATTTCATGATGCCGTCGAATTCATTCAGGTGTGGGTTCAGGAGATGGCCACGATGGCCGGTGCAGAAGATGACGATCGTTGCTGCGTCCTGAAGGACGGAAGCGTCCTGCGGATACCCGGCTTCCGGCAGCACGACAGCTTCAACATTCAGGCCGGAGTTGTTGAGTGCGTCGGCAAGCAGCAGGTTTCCGGCACGATGTTCATGCTGCATTCTGCCGTGACTGGGTTTTCCGGACAGAAAGACGATCCTGGCTTTATCATTCGCGGAGGCCCGCGTCAGGAGCGTGAGTACCAGCAGGACACCAACCAGAATTTGTCGCATATCACACCCCATGCTTTGCAATTCCCAGGCGGACAGAAATTTCATGCAGCGAATCACAGGGATTCATTCACGATTTCAATTCGATTCCAGTAAGCCCATTCATTGCGCCAGTCGTTGGCTTTGTTTTCGAGTGAGAGCTTGATTTTTTGTCCCGCGAATTCGGTGAGGTCTACGGAGAGATTCATCCATTCGTCGGGTCCAACGGTGTTGGGGCCGACAATCTGATCCGCCAGGACTTTGCCATTCACACTGACGCGAAGCTGCCAGTCACCATGCGGATGATGACTGACTCGCAACTTCAAAGCGGTCTGTCCATTCTCAGGAATCTCGGCCGACTGGTTCCACAGGGTACAGGGAATGTTGCGGTCGTGGGGATGCGTCTGCACGGCGGTCCTGTTGCGGAAAGATGAATGCCGAACAACGCCGCCTTCCCCGCTGCGATCAACTCGAAACTGTTTGCCAACAGTCTGGATTCGCCGATCCCATTCGGCCTGATTTTGTGCAGCGCCCCCAGCTGCAGGGTCGGAAGTTCCGGTCGCGATTCGTCGGGCGACGGATTCCTGCAGATGGGGGATACGACCGGCGATTGCCAGCTGCAAAGACTGGCGGGGATGATGCGGAACCATTGGCTCCAGCGCGAACCAGTACATGCGTGGTAAATTATTGTCATTAACGTCTTCCGGGTGGGAAAGCAGGCCTGCAAGGATTGGCCAGCGCCGTTCGAAGGGAAGACGCTGCACCGCTGCGGCCAGATACAATCGTACGATTGGGGATGGGTCTTGACTGGCCATGACAGCAAGCTGTTCCAGCAGTGGATCTGCAATGACCGCTGCGTGCAGCGGGTCTTCTGCCGCTGGTTGAAAGGCATTGACGCTGCTGTCATCACAGAGCAGCTGGATGGCCCAGGCACGAATATGTTCGTCGTCGTGACTGAGCAGTTGCTGAAGTCGATCGGGGTTGAGGCCGTCGGTAACATGCAGTGCCCAAAGTGCCCGCAGGCGTTTTGCACTGGTCGTGGCGGCATCCAGCATCTTTTGCAGTTGCCGGTGAACCTGCTCTTTGTTGAGATCTCCGTCAGCAGTGCGAGACTGCAGCAGAGTGCGGGCCTGCCGCACATACCAGTCGTTGGCATGGTCCTGCAGTTGAACCAGTTCCTGATCGGACAGTGAACGCAGACTGGGCCTTGCCATGGGATCAGCCCCGGCAGGCATGATGCGATAGACGCGACCACTGTTGGGGAACTTGATGGCGTTTCCGCAGATATCCTGGTCGTGCCAGTCAAGAATGTAGACCCCGCCATCGGGTCCAATTTCAATGCTGAATCCGACCCATGCCGGATCGTTTGTGGGCATGAAATCGTCGCCGTGTTTTCCGATGAAGCTGGAGCCGTTCGGTACCATCACATCGGTGAGCACAGCGTGCTCGTGGATGTTGCACATGAACAGTCGATTGCGATATTCCTGCGGAAACACATCGGCCAGATAAAAGCGTGCGCCACCGTGTGCCGAAAGGTGTGCGTGGTCGCGGATGGTCTTGATGTCGTCATAGATGAACGGATTGACGTGTGGTCGACTTTGCTTGTGGTATACGCCGCCCTGAACGACATGAAACAAATGCGGGATCACACAGCAGGTGGCAAATCCCTGGCCGTGATCATCGAAATCGAAGCCCCAGGGATTTGAGAGTCCGCGGGCAAACAATTCGAATTCGTGACGTGTTGGGTGATATCGCCAAATCCCCGCATCGATGAATTGACGATCTTCCGGGGCAGCACCGGGTTTGCCAACATTGGAATGGGTGAATACGCCATGGCAGCCATACAGCCAGCCGTCAGGCCCCCAAATAAAGCTGTTCAGTGTTTCATGGCGATCGTTGATTCCCCATCCGTCCAGCAGGATTTCCGGCGGACCGTCAGGTTTGTCGTCGCCGTCACGATCCGGGATGAAGGTCAGGTTTGGTGGCGAGCCGACAAAGACACCGCCGAACCCACAGGCCAGACCTGACGTAAAAGTAAGGTTGTCGGTAAACGTCTTTTTTTTGTCGAACACACCATCACCATCGGTGTCTTCGAGGATCTGAATTCGGCTGACGTGGTCATCGGTATGTTGTCGTCGAGTCTGATAGTTGAAGTTTTCTGCGACCCAGATCCGCCCGCGATCATCAAAACAGAACGCAATTGGTTCGGCGATATCCGGTTCGGAGGCAAAGACGGAAACTTCAAACCCGTCGGGAATGGCCATTTTCGCCACGGCTTCCGCTGGTTTCAGGAATGGCGCGTCGCTGTCTTTCAGTTGCGTCCGGGGGAGAGTATTTCGCGAGTGCTGATGTTCTTCGTCTGCCGAGACAGTCGCTGCAAGCGTACTGAGTCCGATCAGAATCAGGCCACAGAAAGATCCGCAGGAAAGAACAGAGCAGCTTGGGACCGAATGTGTTGTTTTCATTGTGCGAGCTCCACCTGTTCAGTTGTACGCAGATAGCTGATCAGATCAAAAACCTGCTGCGGCTTCAGCTGATCCAGTTGTCCTTCGGGCATCATGGACTTGTCAGAGATCACTCGTTCATCAATGTCAGACTTTGCGATCACCAGTCGTGGTTGTTCGACCGTCTTGAGAATGACCCGTGTTGTATCTTCCTCGGCAATCACGCCGTTAACCACACGTCCATCAACTGTGGCAATGGTTGTCATCCGGTAGGCTGCCGGGACATCAAAGCTGGGGTCGATGCTGTTGAGCAGCAGGTAGTCCAGATTCGCTCGATTGGAGCCGGTGAGATCCGGGCCAATCTGTCCTCCCTCTCCATACAACTGGTGACAGGCGGCACAGGTTTTCTGGAAGACAAGGCGTCCTTGAGATGCATCAGCACGATCGAGGATCTCCGGGGTCAGTTTGCGTTTCCATTCTGCAATCTGCTCCTCCCGATCATGGCTCAGAGCCGGCGGTTCCCCAAAGACCTGCACGAAACGTTCGCCAAGCAGCTGATCGAGAGAGCGAGCGACGTGTGTCGGAACCTGGTCTCGTGAGACGATCTTCGATTCGACAGCGGCCAGCAGTGCCTGCGCGTAAGAGCGGCGTGTCGCAAGAGTTTCAATGACTGCCTGTTGCAGGGCGCCAGACATGTCTGGAAACCGCTGCAGCAGCAGGGCGGGGGCGTCCTGGTTTTCCACAGCGGAATAGCCGCGAACAGCCAGCAACTGCAGTTCTGGATGATCCAGCAGATTTCTGAGGTAATCAGACGCATCCCGGTTCTTCTGGTCGAGGAGGATGGTGAGCTGACGACCACGTTCTTTCGCCGGTGCCTGAGAGTCTCTGACGATCTGCAGGGCGCGCTGAACGGCCTGTTCGTCACCAAAGATCTGGGACAGTTGATTGCTCAGATCCCGTACTTTCGCATCTTCAGATTCTTGCAGCCGGCGGGCAAGAGCCGGCCAGTCTTTGGGAGCCAGAACGTCGCGTCGACCTTCAAGCCCTCGCAGAGTTCCCTGCAAGAGTGCGCGCAGCACATCAGGATCATCAATTGTCTTCATGGTGTCGGTCAGCAGTTGCAGTGACGCCTGGTCATCCTGGGCCATTGCGATCGGGGTGGAGCAGGCAGCGGCCAGTACCACCACACCGAAGATTCCAGTCAATGTCGGCTGGTTGAAGAGTTGTTTCATAATCGTTTCGCTTGCTGAAGGCACAGGTTTTCCGTGCCGGACAGATTCATGGAGATCGCTGCGGAAAATGATACCGAGATCAACTGTGCATCAACAAACGAAAGCAGGTTTGGGCAGCCGCTTTGTCGCTCCCGGTCAGTCTGCGGGAGCTGGAGGAATCCGGTCGGAGAAACGTCATTGCTGGTATCCGGTGCGAGTATCGCTGGCGCGGCGGTGTTCCGGGGCTGTTCCGTTGCTTTTGCGTGCGTCCTGAGCGACAGTCTGCCCGGCAGAGGGAACTTTGAGTGACGGAGGGTGTGACGATGAGGATTCGAGTTCTGTTGAGCGTCCTGGCGATCCTGATGTCTGCGGCGGCAGCTGTGCAGGCGGGATCTGATCGGCTGAACGTGATCTTCTTTCTGGTTGATGATCTGGGACAACGGGACGTTGCCTGTTACGGCAGCCGGTTTTATGAAACGGCAGCCATCGACCAGCTTGCGCGGGAGGGGATGCTGTTTCAGAATGCTTATTCCACCTGTCACGTCTGTTCGCCAAGTCGCGCGAGTATTCTGACGGGGAAATATCCCGCCCGGACAAATCTGACCGAGTGGCTGGGCGGACGGCCGGAGCGGGATTACGAAGCGCTGCACCATGCTGAGAAGGCAACAGCCCTGCCAAAGTCGGAACGAACACTGGCGACAACACTGCAGCAGCATGGCTACGCCACTGCTAACTACGGCAAAGCACACCTCAACAGAGATCCTCGAACCTACGGTTTTGATGAAGCGACCACTGGTTGGGTCCGTTCTTACTACGCACCGTTTTCTGCTGAATATGAAAAAACGCTGCCATCCGCTGAGGGGGATTATTTCACCGATCGTCTGACGGATGCTGCGATCGACTTCATTGAACGAAACAGAGACCGACCATTCTTCGTTCATCTGGAACACTTTTCTGTGCACGATCCCATTCAGGGACGCAGAGATTTGGTGGAGAAATATCGCCGGAAACTGAAGGCCATGCCGAAACAGGCGGGGCCGTCTTTTATTCTGGAACCAAATCCGGATGGGCCGGTCCTGTCAGCAGATCGCCTGCAGTCACTCCGGCAGAATGATCAGCAATTGCTGCACCAGCAGGAACGAGTCTGGTGGGTGAAACAGAAACAGGACAACGCAGAGTTTGCCGGTATGGTCGAGGCGACTGACCAAAGTCTGGGACGCATCCGAGATAAACTGAAAGAGCTGGGGCTGGAGAAAAACACCATCATCGTGTTTACGTCAGACAATGGTGGGATGGCGGCTTCCAATCAATATCGGGGAATTCAGCATTCGCCAGAGGTTCTGGATACTCGGTTTGCCAGTTCCAATCTGCCATTTCGAGGCGCCAAAGGATGGAACTATGAGGGCGGAATTCGAGTCCCGCTGATCGTGTACTGGCCGGGTGAAACGCAACCGGGCACCACGTCGAACGCAGTCGTGACAGGGACCGACTTTTACCCAACACTGCTGTCGATGCTGAATCTTCCGGCGATTCCGGAACAACATGTGGACGGTCGGAACTTTGTGCCCGCGCTCAGGGGGGAATCATATGAGCGAGGACCGGTTTACTGGCATTTTCCACATTACAGCAACCACGGATACCAGAGTCCGGGCGGAGCGATCCGGGATGGTCGGTACAAGCTGTTGGAGTACTACGAGAATGGATCGCTGCAGTTATTTGATCTGCAGACGGATCCGGGAGAACAGAATGATCTGGCAGAGGCTCAGCCGGGGCTGGCGAAGCGGTTGCGGGCACAGCTGCAGCGGTGGCGAGAGCAGGTGGATGCCAAAATGCCCTATCCCAAAACGGCAACGTCGAAGCCAGCCCCGGGGGCTCGTGTTGGAAAACCGACTGTCGCTGCGAACCTGCCCGCCGATGTTCAGCAGTTCGCGGCAGGCTGGAGCGTGAGAGACTGGGGTGGGCCTGCGATGAAGCCGGGGCTGCGCAAGGAATGGGGTGGGCGTAATAACGTACTGATGACTCATCCGCTCAGTCGAGATCAGGCCTGTGTTCTGACGTGCGAATACTCTGTTCCCAGGGATACCCCGGGAGCTCTGCAATTTGCTGTGAATAATGACCCGCGAGGTGACTGGATGCTGATTGTGCGAATCAATGATCAACAGGTCCTGCATCAGGACATTTCCGGATCGAAGTGGCAGGATTTCCAGTTCGATCTGGAAGAATATCGAGGTCGGACAATCAGGCTCGAGCTGGAAAATCGTGCCAGCGGCTGGTCGTTTGAGGCTGGGTACTGGAGCAATCTGAGTCCTCGGGATTTCAGATAAGATCTTTCACCCCACGGGTGACGCCATGACGCGTTTTCGCTGGTTGGATTGATTACCGACACTGATTCGCGAAGCGTGCGATGGACAATGTGAGAATGGCCGCGGCCAGGGATCGGGAGGTGATTGATCGGATCCGTCACGATATGTATGCTGCAGAACGCCATCTGCAGCGTTCAGCGTTGCTTGAACTTCACCGTTGCTCGAATTGCGGCTTCGTTCCTCTCAAAGCCGGCTTCACGGCGTTTGGCCATCAACTTTTGCTGCATTGATTTGAGGATCTCAGCATATCGTGGATTCTCTGCCTGGTTGCTGAATTCGCCAGGATCCTGCTGCAGATCGTACAGTTCCACACCTCGATCACCGAAGCCCCACTGCGTGCAGCGGTACTGACTGGTTCGCAGTGATTCCCCGCCACTACGGCTGATTGTAAATGCCTGTTGTTTTTGCCAGCGCGGATTTTGTGTGTCGGTCAGCAATGGTCGCAGGCTGGTTCCCTGCAGGTTGTCGGGTGCCGGTAGTTGCGCGAGATCGGTCAGTGTGGGATAGAGGTCGATCAGCTCTGTGATCTTCGCGGTGCTGCGACCGTGCTGTTCTTTGAGCCATGGCACGCTGACGATAAAGGGCACGCGTGTTGCTTCCTCGAACAGATGTTGTTTTTGGAATTTATCGTGCTGCCCCAGCAGGTAACCATGATCGCTGCTGAAGACCACGATCGTGTTATCGGCCAGCCCATTCTGTTGCAGCGCGCCAAGGACACGTCCGACTTGTGCGTCCATATAAGAGATGCTGGCGTAATAGGCCTGCAGCAGGCCGCGATGAAGTTCCGGCGTGATACCATACGTGGTGTCATTGGCTTTATATCCACGGATGATCCCCGGGACATCCAGCAGATCATCTTTGGGGACCAGCGGCGGCACCATCGCGTCGCGTTCGTAGAGATCGAAATACTTCCGCGGAGCCACCAGAGGAACATGCGGACGAACGAAGCCGACCGCCAGGAAGAACGGTTCGTCGCTGACCTCCTGAAGAATACGAATGGCCTGATCCGCAGCCATCCCGTCGGCATGCTGACTGTCGTCGGTTGTGGCGATGACCCCGGTGAAGTTTTGAGAACTCTGATCTTTTGGGGACCAGTTTGTCAGCGTTCCCGGAGCGTGCTGTTCCGGAGCTTTGATATTGAACGCTTTGTCCCACGAAAGGGGATCATCAGCATCTGCGGTCCCTTCGATGATTTCGAAGGGGATCCGCATGTGATAGATCTTGCTGACTCGCGCCGTGAAATAGCCGTTGTTCTTAAAGGTCTGGGACAGTGTGACCACGTCCGGCCTGCTACGACGCAGGGTTCCCACGTTGCCGAGAGTCATGTTGGTGTAGGGGTATAATCCTGACATCAGCGATGCCCGCGAGGCACCGCACACGGGATACTGGCAGTGCATGTTCTGAAAGCGTACACCGCGCTGTGCCAGTTGGTCGAGGTGAGGGGTTTTGCACTGCGGATGCCCGAATCCGCTGAGCGCAGTGTTCAGGTCATCCGCGATTAGAAACAGAACATTTGGACGGTCGGACTGCGCTTTGACTGGTTGGACAGATTGAATCAGCAGGATGCCGCAAAGCAGGGATCGCAGCATTGGAAAAAAGGAAACTGAAAGGCGCTGGCGTGGCATGCGATTTTCCCGTTCAAGGCCGGCTGACATTGTTGCGATTGTGGACGACGGTGGACCGGGGTGTGACGTTTCGGGACAGTTCTGCGTGGCGTTTTGCAATCTTCCTGTGCGAATGCCGGGGATGCGCAGGTGTGAAAATCCGGAGGTGAAATGTGGTCAACCGACTGAAAGTGACAAATCAGAAAACTTCTTCACCACGATAGATGCGGTCGAGCTTGCGCATGATGACTTTCCAGTCAAACTCGTCGCGAACACGTTCCAGGCTACGGGGATTGAGTGGAGGCCCGTTTAGTGCCGCCTGTGTTTTTTCCAGCAGCGAATCAACATTGCCGAGTTGATAGACCCAGCCAAATTCGGGCCCGCCGAGAGCTTCTTCACAACCGGCTTCGGTCGGCACCACGATTGGCTTTTGGTGTGCGAGTCCTTCAAGGACAAGTGTTGGGAAGCCTTCTCTGAGGCTGGTTACAACCAGAGCGGAGCAGGCTGCAATGGCATCCTGCACAGTGGCCTGGGGGACGCCACCGGTGAATACGACGTTATCGGGTGCAGCAATCTGATAATCGCTGAGCAGAGTTTCCGCAGAGAGCCCTGGGCCGATCAGACAGAACTTCGTCTCGGGCATCCGTTGTGCCAGATGAATGATTTCAACCGGGTTCTTGACGGGGTCGTTGCGTCCGACCCAAAGCACGAAGGGCTGCTGCAGATCTGTGCTTCTGCGAAACGCATCCGCATTGCCGCGCAGACACAGCGAAAGATCAACACCATTGGGCAGGTAGTTTGCGTGAATTCCCTGTTCTTCCTTCAGGAATTTCTGCTGACCACGGGAGACGACCAGTGGAACATCGCACTGCAGGAGCGCGTCGCGGAAGTACTGGTTGAATTCGTCGTGCCAGGGGACCTCTTTACCACCTCCAGATTCTTTATAGTACCAGAGATGATGAGTGTGCACCCAGACCGGGATGCGATCTTTCTGCTGCGTACACCACTTGCCAAACCAGGGGTAGACATGCGAGTGCACG
>JAFMMM010000097.1 GCA_017859815.1 Planctomycetota bacterium
CTGCCGGCCGGCGGTGCGTCGTCGTGGATGATGGTGACAGGGGTTTTGATCTTCATCTTCCTGACCAGTCACATTCTGGACATGAAACTGAAAATCGGTCCGGGCGTCGATTATTCCGCCGCCATGGACGACACCGGCGAAGTGGTGAACTCATTTGAGGCCGTCCGCGCTGTTCTTTCGCACCCCCTGCACGCCGGTTTATACCTCGTCTGTCTGGTTGCTCTCGGCATTCATCTCAGTCACGGGATTTCCAGTGCCTTGCAAACGCTGGGACTGCACCACCGAAACTGGAATTGGATTTTCCGGGTTGCTGGTGTTGTCACGGCCTGGACCATTGCTGTCGGCTTCATGAGCGTTGTGCTCTGGGCTTTAAATCAATCCTGACCCGGACGAACACTCGTACGATGTTTTTCCTGGACCTTTCGTTCCGAATTGAGGTTACCCGATGTTTCGCGTGGCAAGCGACGAACTGAACTCGCGAGTTCCGGACGGACCGCTGCAGGAGAAGTGGGATCGGCACCGATTCAATTTGAAGCTGGTCAATCCTGCCAACAAGCGGCGCTTCAATGTCATTGTTGTCGGAACGGGGCTGGCGGGCAGTTCAGCGGCAGCCTCCCTTGGCGAGCTGGGCTACAACGTCAAAGCCTTCTGCTTCCAGGATAGTCCCCGGCGGGCGCATTCCATCGCTGCTCAGGGCGGGATCAACGCCGCGAAGAACTATCCGAATGACGGCGACAGCGTTTACCGCCTGTTCTACGACACAATCAAGGGTGGTGATTATCGAGCCCGCGAGGCCAACGTCTACCGGCTGGCTCAGGTCTCAAACAGTATCATCGACCAGTGTGTTTCACAGGGCGTTCCATTTGCCCGCGAGTACGGTGGAACGCTCGCCAACCGGTCCTTTGGTGGCGCCCAGGTATCTCGAACCTTCTACTGTCGTGGCCAGACCGGGCAGCAACTGTTGCTGGGTGCATATCAGGCACTGATGCGGCAGGTGACGACGGGCAAGGTTCGAATGTTCCCCCGCCGCGAGATGCTGGACCTGATTGTCATCGACGGTGCCGCACGCGGGATTGTTGTTCGCAATCTGGAATCCGGAAAACTCGAAGTTCACATTGCTGACGCCGTAGTGCTCTGCACAGGCGGGTATGGCAACGCTTACTACCTCTCAACGAACGCCAAAGGCTGCAATGTGACAGCGGCATGGCGTTGCCATCGACGTGGGGCTTATTTTGCAAATCCCTGCTACACACAGATTCACCCCACGTGCATTCCCGTCAGTGGAGACTACCAGTCAAAACTGACGCTGATGAGTGAGAGTCTTCGTAACGACGGCAGAGTCTGGGTCCCGCAGCAGAAAAATGATGTCCGGGTTGCCGCTGACATTCCTGAATCCGAGCGGGATTATTACCTCGAAAGGCGTTATCCGTCCTTTGGAAATCTCGCGCCTCGTGACATCGCGTCACGTGCTGCCAAAGAACGAACTGATGCCGGCTTCGGTGTCGGTGAAACCGGCCTCGCCGTCTATCTCGACTTCCGCGACGCAATCGCCCGGGATGGCGAGGATGTGATTCGCCGGAAGTACGGCAATCTGTTTCACATGTACGAAAAGATCACCGCCGACAACCCCTACAGGATGCCAATGCGGATCTTCCCGGCAGTCCACTACACAATGGGCGGACTCTGGGTGGATTACAACCTGATGAGCAACCTGCCCGGGCTGTATGTGCTCGGTGAGGCCAACTTCTCAGATCACGGTGCGAATCGCCTCGGGGCCAGCGCCCTGATGCAGGGCCTCTCTGACGGTTACTTTGTGTTGCCGTCGACAATCAACGACTACCTCGCAACAGCTTCTCTTCCCCGCGTCGTGGAAGATCATCCGGAGTGTACTGCCACGATGGTCGCAGCCGAAACGCGGCTCAAAAAGCTAGTCGACACCAACGGGTCCCGCAGCGTGGATTCATTCCATCGTGAACTCGGGCTGTTGATGTGGGACTACTGTGGCATGGCAAGAAACCGCGAAGGCTTGCAGGAAGTGATTCCAAAGATCCGTGACCTGCGTGAGCAGTTTTGGAAGGACGTTCGGGTTCCTGGCTCCGGCAAAGGTCTCAATCAGAGTCTTGAAAAGGCCGGGCGAGTGGCTGACTTCATGGAGTTCTCTGAGTTGCTCGCCATCGATGCCCTCCACCGGGAAGAATCCTGTGGCGGTCACTTCCGCGAAGAATATCAAACTGAAGACGGCGAAGCGGCCCGCCAGGATGACGACTACAGCTACGTCGCGGGCTGGGAGTTCGAAGACGTTGGCGAAGAACCGGTACTCCACCGCGAACCACTGAATTTTGAAAATGTCACGCCCACGACCAGGAGCTACAAGTAATCATGAGCAGTGACACACTAAAACTCACACTCCGTGTCTGGCGTCAGAGCGGGCCTGAAGATCAGGGTGACTTCCGCACCTACCGTCTGGAAGGTGTTAGCACCCACATGTCCTTCCTCGAGATGCTTGACGTTCTCAACGAAAAGCTGATCGCCGACGGCGAAGAACCAGTCGCATTCGACCACGATTGTCGTGAAGGAATCTGTGGCATGTGCAGTCTCATGATCAATGGGCAGGCTCATGGGCCGGATCGTGGCACGACGGCTTGCCAACTGCACATGCGGCGGTTCCGGGATGGTGAAACGATCACAATTGAACCCTGGCGTGCATCGCCATTCCCGGTGGTACGCGACCTCGTCGTCAACCGCTCTGCTCTGGACCGCGTCATCCAGTCTGGCGGTTATGTGTCGGTCAACACAGGGAACGCTCAGGATGGCAACTGTATCCCGGTAGCCTCCGCGAAGCAGGAAGTGGCCATGGATGCGGCGGCCTGCATTGGGTGTGGCGCCTGTGTCGCTGCCTGTAAGAATGCGTCAGCAATGCTGTTTGTCTCGGCGAAAGTTTCACAGCTGGCAACGCTGCCTCAGGGTCACGCTGAAAGCTCAAAACGTGTTGTCAACATGGTCGCTGCGATGGACAATGAGGGATTCGGCTCATGCACAAATACCTCCGAGTGTGAGGCAGCCTGCCCCGCCGAAGTGAGCGTCTCGCACATTGCCAGACTCAATCGAGAGTATTCGAAAGCAATTCTCTTTGCCGACTCGTAAGACAACCGGTCGCTCGGTCACAATTGAAAAGGGCGTTGCTCCGCTGAAAGGCGAGTAACGCCCTCTTCATTTCCCCTGTGCCAAATTCACCACCGGCCCACAGAAACGAATCACAGCCCCTTCAGTGCATTCCTCTTACGGAACGATCTGGCGGAACTGCGGATCACTGAGTACCGCAGAGGGCTGGCGAGAAAGGCTGCTTTCGATTCCTCTGAACGAAACAGATAGACGCGATTGACGAAGCGAACACGCAGTCGTGGGTCACCTGGAACAGCTTTAAACTGCTTTGCCAGCACCACCGGATCACAGCCATCACATTCAGGTAGACATGCGTTTGGATTTTTCCGAAATAACGCTCGATTCTGTTCCGTGGCAAAATAAAAGATCTGCCCCCCCCACCGAGCTGAGATCCGCGGGTCGCCCTTGATCAGTACGTTGCTTTTCAGCAGGCTGACAGGGCAAAAACCCTGTAACCCAACGTTCCCACTAAGCGGCGAATCGGGCTTTGCGGGTCGGACGGAATCAGGTTTTGCAGATGACGGCGCGCGATTCGTTAGCATTGGACTGTCGCGAAGACCGTCTCGAGACACCACGGCCACACGTTCGCCTGTTGCCGCCTGTTCAGCAAGCAGTCGATCGAGAATTGCTGTGTAGGCTGCAGCCGTTTTTCGGCCGACCGATTTCTCCACGCGTCCATCTGCATGAATCACCACATCCGCGGGTACGTGCGTAATCCCGTATCTCTGACTCAGTTTCAGATCAACATCTCGATTCAGGTGGACGGCGCAGAGTTTCTTCAGCCGCTGCTGGATCTCAGTATTCGAAAAAACGGACTGCTCCATCGCCACGCAGTGCGGACAGTGAAATCCGGAGAAATGAAGCAGCACCGGTGCGGATCGTGCACGTGATTTGACGGCAGCATCAGCAGCCGACATCCAGTATTCCGCATTGTCAGCCGAAACTCGAGTGGAGTCAGTACTCAGAATAAAAGCAAGCAGGACCAGGTATCTGAACATGCGTGGCACCTTGCACTTCTCGGAAGAACACCAAATGGGAATTGCAAAAGAGAATAAGTTCGCTTCACATCACCACATGAGGGGATTGGCTCGGATTCAGCGCTTCCGGCCTCAAATAATAATGGCGTAGCGTCATGGCTTGCCTGGATTGCCTGATTGGAACGATAGAAACTCACAGGAGTGCACATCTGCCCCCGGCACAGCGAACAGATCTCAGTGGCTCTTTATTCAATCGCGTTTGAATTGCTGGTATGGTTTGGATTGAGTCGACAGGGCGAATGCCGTCGTTTCACAAGACAGAGACGTCAAAACGCAGGAAGATTACGCTGATGGAAACGGAATTGAGTAACGCCATATCCAGCTCCGGTGATTCAGCGGAACGTTCGGGACTGCAGTTGCTCACACTGTTGATAGCAGGTGTCCTGCCACTGATCAGCATTCGCAGCCTCAGTGCTGACATCAATTTTGAGAGTCAGATTCGCCCGCTGCTGCAACAAAAATGCGGTGACTGTCACGGGGACGAATCGCCGGAAGGTGGACTGCGACTTGACGTTCGCGGCAGCTTCTTTCGGGGCGGTAACTCCGGCTCGCCGGTCAATTTGAAATCCCCCACAGACAGCGAATTACTCAGAAGGATCACCAGCACCGATCCGGATCTGCGTATGCCTCCGGACGATCCGCCACTGACCGAGACTGAGATTCGGCTGCTGCGGAACTGGATTGAGAACGGCGCAGAATGGCCGGAAACACAATTTGACCGCGAGGCAGCTGTCGATCAGCGGCTCAATCACTGGGCGTTCCAACCGATTGTGCGACCGTCTGTCCCGAAGATCGTCGGGCGTCCAGCAGAAGCAATTGATGCCTTTGTTTTGCGGCAACTTCAGCAGCAGAATCTTTCACTCAGTCCCGCGGCTGATTCCGAAACGCTGCTGCGTCGAGCTTCCCTGATCCTGACCGGCCTTCTCCCTGAAAAATCCGGGTTTACGGAGTACCGCCGCAGCCCAGGTTCAGAAGCGTGGCGAACTGTGATCGACGAGCTGCTGCAACGCCCGGGTTACGGAGAACGCTGGGCCCAGCACTGGCTGGATATTGTTCGTTATGCCGACACACACGGATTTGAGGTGAACACCCCTCGTGAGACGGCATGGCCATACCGTGACTATGTCATTCGTGCGTTCAATCAGGATCTGCCCTACGATGAATTCATTCGTGATCAGATCGCGGGGGACCTGCGTGGAGAAGATGCCGCGACAGGATTTCTGGTATGCGCGCCCGTTCTGTTACCCGGCCAGATTGGGAAAGATGAGGCTTCAATCCGCCTTGCGCGACAGGACGCTCTGGACGAAATCATTACCGGAACGGGAAATACTCTGCTGGGTCTCAGCATCGGTTGTGCTCGCTGTCACGATCACAAATTTGACCCGGTCAGTCAGCGGGACTATTACAATTTTCAGGCGTTCTTTTCCGGTGTTCGTTACGGGGAACGAACACTTAACGATGCGGCGCAGCAGCGACGGCAGGACGAAGCCGCAAGTCTGCAACCACGGATTGCGGAATTGCAGCAGTTGATCGACGAGTATCAGCCGGTCGCTCAGCCGGCCACGATCTTTGTCATCGACGAAACCGATCCGGAATTCACAGAGAAGCTGCAGCCGGAAAACGGCCCGGGAAAAAATCCGGCTGGCACTGAACGCGGGCAGCGCGACTTCCCCGGTTCAGCAACGCAGGTTGCCAACATCAGCGGCGGTCAATACACATGGTGGGATAATCAGTCCGGTCAGGACGTCCTCGCGTTTCGACCGCAGCAGCAGGGCAGTTTTGTTGTTTGGGTTTCGTGGGGTGTGCATGGCAGTGGAGTACACACTCGCGACGCTCGCGTGGTGCTGGATCAGGACGGAGACCTCACCACGCATGACGACCAGCGGGAACTGACTCGCCTCGACCAGTATTACCCTGCCGGTGTTACTGCAGGCGTGACACCCCGGACCCCTCTCTGGAGTGGGTTGCTCCCTGTCGGCCTGGTCAGTCTGAACACGAAATCGGCACTGTTAATCCGTGGAGGAGACACTGGAACAGGCATCACGGCAGATACCATTGTTCTGCAAGCCTGGAACAACACAGCAACGCCCCCCCAATCACCGCAACTGCGTGGCCCCGTTACGCCGCTTCTGAACACCGAAAAAATTGCTCCCGTCAGCGGTCGGTTTCTTCGATTTGCAGTTCATGAAACAATCGACAACAACAAACACGAGCCATGCCTCGACGAACTGGAAGTTTTCGGACCACAGGAGCGAGAACGAAATCTGGCCCAACATCCGCAGGTACGCGTCGCGTCATCCGGAAATTATTCCGAAACCGGAATCCATCAGCTGAAACACCTGAATGACGGTCTGTATGGAAACAGCCACAGTTGGATCTCCAGTGAGTTGGGCGGCGGCTGGGTTCAGCTCGAGTGGCCGGAGGAGATTCAAATCGATCGAATCCGCTGGTCTCGTGACCGGGAAGGAAAATTCCCGGATCGACTTGCAACCAGGTACAGCATCAGTGTTTCTAAAGACGGCAAAACATGGCGTGTGGTTGCTGATCACACAGACCGGGCTGCTCCAGGCACTGCCTGGGACAGTACCGCAGCACTGCAACGCCGCAGCACTGCGGATCGGTCACTGCAGAACACCGCCGCAGTCGCGGTCGAACTGAACGAGCTGCAGGCTCGCCAGCAGCAGTTAATGAAGCCTCTGATGGTTTATTCTGGAGTCTTCCAGCAGCCTGAGCCAACTTTTCTGTTGCGTCGTGGGGATCCGGAGCAGCCGGGAGCTGAGACCAGAGCCCTGATTCCGGCCCTGTTTCGAGAGGTTGAATCGTCAACGACAGCGCGACAACAGCCCGACCTCACTGAAGACCAGCAAAGACGCTTGCGACTGGCCGAGTGGATTGCCAGCCCGGCACACCCGCTGACAGCCCGCGTGATGGTGAATCGAATCTGGCAGTATCATTTTGGCACGGGACTCGTTTCATCACCGAATGACTTTGGCCTGAATGGCGACCCCCCGTCTCACCCGGAATTGCTTGACTGGCTGGCAGCGGAATTCGTCAGCAGCGGCTGGTCAGTGAAACACATGCAGAAGCTCATCATGCAATCCGAAGTCTGGCAACAACAGTCGCTGGAATCAGCGCAGGGGCTTCGTGTTGACAGTGAAAACCGCCTGCTCTGGCGGTTTGGGTCCAGGCGAATGGAAGCCGAAGCGATCCGCGACTGCATGCTGCAGCTCAGCGGCACACTCAACCGCCAAATGGGTGGAAGTGGATTTAGTTTTTTTACAACTCGTGGCGGCCTGAACGGATTCCCTCCGATTGAAGAGTTTTCTGCGGAAGGCCGTAGACGCATGATCTATTCGCATCGTGTGCGGATGGAGGCGGTCCCGATTTTCGGGGCATTCGACTGCCCCGATGCTGGGCAGTCAGAGCCGTCCCGCAGTCAGTCCACAACGGCAATTCAGGCACTCAACCTCTTCAACAGTCGGTTCTCCGTGCAACTGGCCTCAGAAATGGCCAGCCGCATTCAGCGGGAGACCCCTGACAACATGGAGCTGCAGGTCACTGAAATCTGGCAGTCGGCATTAAGTCGGCCTCCTTCGCCGGAGGAGCATGTTCGAGCGATTGAAATTGCGCAGCAGTGGGGGCTCCAGGCCGTCTGCCGTGCTGTCGTCAATAGTCATGAATTCCTTGTGATTCCGTAAAGACGTTGCCCGGCTCAATGGAAGCAGGTCAATGAGAATGATGCACCACGAAAGTTCTGCAAACATGGCCAACCAGACTGACCAACACCGAACGCAGTGGCAGCCTGCTTATCAACGTCGCACGTTTCTTGGCGAGATGGCAACATCTCTGAAATCAATTGCAGCGCTGCAATTGCTGAGCAGTGAAGGGTTGATTCTGGCCGATGACAGCCAGCCGAAACAGCCTCCTGTTTCAGCACGAAAGTCCCCTGCTCTGCCGCGGGCTCCGCACTTCCCGGCGAAAGCTCGTCGAGTTCTTGTGATCTTCTGTGCCGGTGCCTGCAGTCAGCTTGAAACGTGGGACTACAAGCCGGAATTGATTCGCCGCGATGGTCAGCCGATGCCAGGCGGCCCGTCTGTCACCTTTCAGGGGCCATCGGGCAACCTTGCCCGCCCGCAGTATCATTTCCGCCCACGCGGGGAATGCGGCAAGATGGTCTCCGACATGCTGCCTCGTCTTGGTGACATGGTGGACGACTTTGCATTTCTGCACAGTCTGACCAGCAAGACCAATACCCATGGCCCTGCAGAGAACTACATCTCCACCGGATTTGTGCAGGACGGCTTTCCCAGCATGGGAGCATGGCTTTCCTATGCGCTTGGGACTGAAAACCAGGACCTTCCGGCCTTCGTTGCAATTCCCGATCCTCGCGGGATCCCGCAGGCGAGCGTCAATAACTGGGGGCCTGGATTCCTTCCGGCCGTCTTTCAGGGAACGTCCTTCAACGCCAGTCAGCCAATTCGTCACCTGAATCCACCGGACAACATTTCCGCAGGCAGTGACAGAGCCAGCCGGGAACTGCTGCAACTCATGAATCACCAGCGACGTTCCGATCGACCTGATGACTCCGAACTGGCAGCGAGAATCGCCAGCTATGAGCTGGCCGGACGAATGCAGACTTCGATCCCCAGGGTGACCGACCTCAGCTCAGAACCAGAACACATTCTTCGCATGTATGCAGCTGATGACGCGGAGAATGAAACTCGTGCTGCCTTCGGCAGAAACTGCATCCTCGCTCGTCGACTGTTGGAACAGGGAGTGCGATTCGTGCAACTGTTCAATGGCGCCTACGCCAGCGGAGGAAGACTCAACTGGGACGGTCATCAGGCACTGAGGGAGCAATACGACATTCACGGTCATATCCTGGACCAGCCGGCAGCTGCACTCATCCACGACCTCAGACAGCGCGGCCTGCTGGAAGATACGCTGATTGTTTGGTGCACCGAATTCGGCCGTATGCCGATGTTCCAGAAGGGGGCAAAGGGACGTGATCACAATCCCAATGGTTTTACAGCATTCCTCACGGGCGCCGGTGTCAAACCGGGCGTCAGCTACGGAATGACTGATGAACTGGGATTTGAGGTCGCAGAGAATCCGTTGATGATTCACGATCTCAATGCCACGATCCTGCACCTGCTGGGAATCGATCACCAGAATCTGACGTGGAAACATAACGGAATCGCGCGCCGCCTGACTGACGTACACGGTCATATTATTCCGGAGGTTTTGGCCTGAGTGCACCGGTCACACCACGACTGCACGACGCTCCCCCGGGCGACGACTCACTCAGCCACCATTTTTGCGGCGTAATTCCCGGCTGGCTTTGGCAAGTGTCCGCCGCTCGGACGCGGTCAGGCTGGCTTCACCTGACTCGCTGATTTTGCTCAGGATTCGATCGACTTCGGCCTCAAGCCTGCTGTCGTTATCGGGAGAAAACACCTTCAGATTCCGACGAGCCCTGCGAACCCGGCTGTTTTGCTGCATCCCCGCGAAGAACCGAGTGAAGTTGAAACCAGCTTTGTGATAGAGGAAACCGAAGGCCACTCCCCCGAGATGCGCCGAGTGGGCAGTGCCGGTTGAAGCCCCACTCAGTAATGGCATCAGGTCATAAGCGATAAACAGCGCCAATAACCAACGCATTTCCAGAGGCAGGATCCCCATCAACAGCAGTTTTTGTCGTGGATGGTAAATTGCTGCAAGTGTCAGGGCAGTCAGGACGGCACCGGAGGCTCCAAGGATTTGGGCACCAGGATCCTGAAATGCATAGAAAATCAATGAGGTGAGTCCGGCGAAGATCGCACCGAACAAATAGACCCAAACAAACTCCCGTTCCTGTAACACTGTCAGGACCAGCTGTGCTGCCACATAGAGGGTCATCATGTTGAAGACGATGTGAAACAGCTCAGCTCTGCTGTGACAAAATGCATAGGTCAGGATCCGCCAGACCTGCACACGACCAAAAAAGTCATCTATATTCAGGATCAGCAGATTTTCGACAGCGGACTCCCCCGCTGTACTTGCTGTTAGCAACTGCAGCAGAAATACGGCAACGTTGGCTGCGATCAGCATCGCACACATCGACCACGCTCGACCTCCGCGGCGAACAGGTGGCTCGTAATCGGAATCCCTCAGATATTCTCTGTTTTCGAGGCCCATAGCGCCGAAATCCACTCACTTTTGAAGGTTGATGACTGTTCCAGTGCGGAAATTCTACGGCATCCGCCGCCTCGCGGTCGACATGAAGTTAAGGCCGCCGATCATGTTGAATGATGCCGAACAGGTGCTGCTCTGGCGACATTCAGCATTTTCCTCAGCGGGAATGGCCCAGGATTCGTTGAATTCAGGATTCTTGTGCTTTCCCACAGCCGATGACACAGATAGTATCTTCCGCTTGTTTTGATGGAAAAATTGCAGGATTGCAGAGTGATCATAGCCCGGTTGCGATCTTTTTCTTCCTCCCGTGTAGAAGGATGATCAACAGACCCAGTCAGAATGTTGCTGGGATCGGGTCATGACACCTGACAGCAGTGCTGTCTTGGCGCTGCTGTCTTGGCGATGCTGTCACAGCACTTTCCCTTGCGTTGCCCTCGGGGACCGGTCGAAAGGCCACAGGTTGTCGAAACAATACCGCGAGTTTGCTGGAATCGGCGGCCCCGAAGGCAGGACAGCCTGAAAGCAGTTCGGTGAATGCATTTGGAACCGTTGTCACAGGGACTTACACGAAATCACACGGAAGTTAATCAGACGGGTGCTGAAGCTGACTTGTTTGGGTCACCTTGAATTCAGCTGACGATGAATCCTCACTGTAAGTTTTACAAGCCGACCGAGGCACTCATCCAGGGCCGCAGAAATCCTGCGAGCCACATTGGATAGGCAGCTGATCACAGGCCACGTCAACAAAGGAACTGCGAACCAGCTTCGCAAATGTCGTGGCATCGTGATCGTCGCGAAGCGATGAACCTCCCTGTCGGGGTTGTAGTTGGATTGTTCTGCGGGTCGTTTTCAAACGATGGCAGTTTTGTTTTTGGGTGTGCGTTCAGACCGCACTTTTCTTTAGTTCCAGCCAAGGTCGTTGTTCAATCATGGACATTTCCCTACTTCGCAACATCGGAATCTCAGCTCATATCGATTCGGGCAAAACAACTCTGACAGAACGAATCCTCTTCTACTGCGGTCGTATCCACAAGATTCGCGAAGTTCGCGGTGGAGACGGTGGGGCTACCATGGACCACATGGAGCTGGAGCGTGAGCGAGGAATTACGATCACCTCCGCATCCACGCGCGTCGAGTGGAAAGATGAAGAACTCCAGCAACAACATCCCATCAACATTATCGACACGCCGGGGCACGTCGACTTCACCGTGGAAGTCGAGCGCAGTCTGCGTGTACTCGATGGCGCGATTCTGGTTCTTTGCGCTGTCGGTGGTGTACAAAGTCAGTCGCTGACGGTTGACCGCCAGATGCGTCGCTATGGCGTACCGCGTATTGCCTTCATCAACAAGATGGACCGAATTGGGGCCAACCCTGAGAAGGTAATTGGCATGATGAAAGACAAGCTGCAGTGCAATGCTGTGCCGCTGCAGTTAGCCATGGGTGCGGAATCCAACTTTGAAGGCGTGGTCGATCTCGTTCGAATGGAAGCCGTTTATTTTGAAGGCGAGAAAGGCGAGAACGTTGTTCGCAAGGAGATCCCGGAGCAATACAAGGCAAAGGCAGATGAAGCTCGTGCCCTGATGCTGGAAGAGCTGTCTCTTCATGACGACGATCTGATGGCCGCTCTGCTGGAAGAAGAAGAAATCAGCATCGAAGTCGTTCGCGCGGTCATCCGCAAGGCGACTCTGGCTCAGGCAATTACCCCCGTCCTGATGGGCACCGCCTACAAGGACAAGGGAGTTCAGGAAGCACTCGATGCAGTTGTTCGCTACCTGCCGTCTCCACCGGAGCGTGAAAAGTACGCAATCGACAACTCTGCCGAACCGGACGAAACTGGTCATCAGCCAAAGGTCCTGCTCAGCGATTCAAATGACGCCCCGCTTGTTTGTATGGCATTCAAGACTGTGGTGGAAAGTTTTGGCCAGCTGACCTACGCTCGGGTCTACCAGGGCCAGATCATCAAGGGCCAGTCCTACATTAATGCCCGTACCGGAAGACCGACCCGATTTGGGCGTCTGGTTCGCATGCACTCCAACGACCGCCAGGACATTGATGTGGCCGAAGCGGGTGACATTATTGCGCTTGTCGGTGTGGACTGTGCTTCGGGTGATACCTTTACCTCAGACGAACTCAGCCTCTCACTGGAAAACATCTTCGTTGCGGATGCTGTGATTCGGCTTTCCATCGAACCGAAGAACCGAAACGACGCCGACAAACTCGGCAAGGCACTCGAGCGATTCCGTCGCGAAGATCCAACCTTCCGAGTCATGACTGATGAAGAGACCGGTCAGACTCTGATCGCGGGGATGGGCCAGTTGCATCTGGAAATCTATGTGGAGCGGATCGCTCGCGAGTACAAGTGCGAGTGCATCATCGGCGAACCTCGCGTTGCCTACCGCGAATGTCCCACTCGTGCTGTGGAATTTGACTACAAGCACAAGAAGCAGTCCGGTGGTTCCGGACAATTTGCTCACGTGAAGGGCATCCTGGAGCCGCTGCCGGAAGACTCTGAAGTCCATTACGAGTTTTCTGATGAGATCAGTGGAGGACGTATTCCTCGTGAGTACATCCCGTCATGTGACCATGGCTTTAAGGAAGGTCTGAAGAAGGGACCGCTGGGTGAATTTGAAGTTGTGAATGTCCGGATGAGACTGCAGGACGGCAGCTACCACGATGTCGACTCGTCCGAAATGGCATTCAAGATCTGCGCCCTGGGATGCATGCGTGAATATCTGCCAAAGGCGGACATGGCTCTCCAGGAACCCATCATGAAGCTGGAGATCGAAGTCCCTGACGAGTTTCAGGGACAGGTCACCGGCCATCTGTCCAGTAAGCGCGGCCTTGTAACAGGTTCCGAAGTCAATGCGGGAATCTGCTACGTGAATGCTGAAGTTCCGCTCTCTGCAATGTTTGACTACGCCAACGAGTTGCGGTCCATGACACAGGGTAAGGGAACCTTTACCATGGAGTTTCTTGCATATCGTCAGGTCCCACGCGGCCTGCAGGGCGAAATCCTTGAGCGTCGCCGACGTGAGAAGGAAGAGCAGGAGAAGTGATTCGGGCTGGCGACCAGCGCCCGATATGATTCCGTGAACAGAGACAGCAGAGCTCAGTCGTCCCGACTGGGCTCTGTTGCTGCGCCGCAGCGGTGAGTTGCTTCTCCCGACAGCGTGTTGACTGCGGCCAGATGACGTTTCCCTGGCGATGCATGGTGTTTGATTAGTAAAGGAACGGACGGATGGCTGATGAACTTTTGAAGAAACTTCTTGAAACCCCCGGAACATCAGGTGGAGAACAGGAGGTTCAAAAGCAAGTGCGGGCCTTTGTCGGTGACTTTGCTGATGACATCACGACTGATGTTCACGGAAATGTCATCGTCACTGTGAATCCGAGTGGCAAGAAGACGATTCTGCTTGATGCCCACTGTGATCAAATCGGCCTGATCGTTCGTCACATCGATTCGAAGGGATTTCTGCGGGTGAACCCTGTCGGCGGCTGGGATATGCAGATCCTGCTCGGTCAACGCGTCATCGTCCACTCCAATTCCGGCTATCTACCGGGTATCATCGCCAGAAAACCCATTCATCTGCTCGACCCTGAAGAGCGGCGTACAGTGCCAAAAATGAAAGATCTGTGGGTTGATATCGGGGCCGCATCCGAACAGGAAGCTCGTGAACTCGTGCGAGTTGGCGATTTTGTGACACCCGAACCATGCCTGCGTGAGCTTCGGAACGGTCGCCTTTCAGGAGTGGCCATGGACGATCGCTGCGGAGTCTGGGTCATTCTGAAGGCATTACAGAAAGTTGCTGCTGGAAACCCTTCCGTGCGAGTCGTGGCGGTATCTGCAGTCCAGGAAGAAATCGGCTTACGAGGAGCAACGACCAGTTCGTGGACAGTGGATCCGGATGTCGCAATCGCAGTAGATGTGACCCACGCTACAGACTGTCCTGGAATCGATCAGAATGAATTCGGCAGGATTGAAATTGGGGGGGGGCCGGTTGTTGTCAGGGGTGCAAATGCTAACCCTGTCGTCTTTGAGATGTTGACGCAAGAGGCCGGGAAGGCGGAAATCCCCGTGCAGATCAACGCTCTCGGGTATCCCGCCAGCAACGATGGAGCGGCCGTCCAACTGACTCGCGGGGGCTGTGCTGCGGGACTGGTTACACTTCCAAACCGCTATATGCACAGCCCCGTCGAATTAGTTGCCGAGTCCGATTTGCAGAATGCAGCTGATCTGATCGCAGCATTCTGCCTTGCCGTGACACCGGAGACGTCTTTTATTCCCTGACAAATGACTGACATCGTGCGGGTCTCTCTTCCGGCGACCGTCTTGTGCTCTGACTGAAGGAGTTGTTATGTCCGGATCATCCCAAATTCGCACCCGCGGGGGCGATCGAGGACAAACAAGCCTCGGCAGTGGAGAACGCGTTTCCAAGCTGGAACCGCGAATTGCAGCCGGTGGAATGATTGATGAACTCAACTGCAGCCTTGGAACATCGCTGGCGTTTGGAGTTTCTCAGCAGACCTCCGGCATTCTGCAGCAACTGCAGAACTTCCTCTTTGATGTCGGGGCCGACGTCTCAATTCCTTTGCCAGAGTCCGGGGCTGAGGACGCTCTTTCGTTTCGTGTCAGCCAGCAGCAAATCGCAGTCCTCGAACAATTCATCGCAGACTGCTGCGATGAGCAGCCACCGATGACCGAGTTTATTCTGCCCGGCGGCAGCATTGCTGCCGCCCTGCTCCACCAGGCACGAGGGGTCTGCAGACGGGCTGAACTGGCTGTCCTGCGGGCACATCGGGAGTGTCCACTGAATCCTCAGGTCCCCATTGCCATGAATTGCCTGTCAGACTTGTTGTTTGTTCTTGCCCGTAGAGAAAACAACAATGGACTCGATGACGTACCATGGAGGCGGGAACGTGGAATTGCACCGCAGTCAGATTAATGGACAACTACAACGGGAGTTTCTGGCTGACACCGGTGTTTGCAGCCTGATAAAGCGCCAGAATGACTTCCACACTTCGCCGACCCTCAGCTCCATCAACTTTGGGGCGACGCCCCTCCGCCACTGCGTCCACAAAATCCTGCAGTTGCATCTGATGCCCGACAAAGGAAATCGCTTTGGGATCTGCGGCTCCTCCTGAAGTGGCTGAAGATCCACCAAGCTCCTCGACCAGTCTCACGTCGTCTGGTCCGGCATCGGCAAATTCCCACTTCAGGATGGAGTCCTGCTCTACAACGACCGTACCAGTGCTGCCGTGAATCTCTGTC
>JAFMMM010000464.1 GCA_017859815.1 Planctomycetota bacterium
CGGGGCACCAAGCGCCAGAGGAGACCGGGTCATCGCCTTTGAAACGCTTACCACGGCGGTCGTATACTCGAACATCGCTGAATATCGATCTCGATACGCAGCAATGGTTTCCCCACGATGAGCGTCGTGGCCGTGAAAATGAACCAACAGCGGGATCCCCAGAGCTTTCGCTACCGGTGTGATGTCGGCACCGTTCGTTCCATATTCAGCGAGTATGCAGTCAATACCATGATCACGAAAAAATCCCCCCATAAAGTCCAGCGTGCGTTCAAACGTCCGCTGCTTTACCGTCACAACACGATCATACAGGAACACGGGCAGCAACCGCTGCAGTTTTCGCAGCGTCGGCCGCTGTGAATAGAAATACCGCAAAGTCCGGCCTTCATAGGTGTACTCCGGGTACCAGTGATGAAGTACTCGCTTCTCACCACTCAACTGCTCTAACTGAGCTGCGATGAACGTCTCGCTAATCAACGGTTTGTTACCGTAAATCACACACAGCCTGGACATACCTTCCACTCCCCACCAACCTTCAGGGCAACTAATTTCCGCGCAACCTTCGCCGCATTTCAAGGTATGCCCGCCTCCACCGCTGCAGCCAGGATTCGACCGAGACCGCCCGCCTTACGTCTTCATTGCCAAACCTCGGCTCATGAGCAGGAAGCTGCAGTTGTTTGGGAACTTCAAATGCAACGGGGCGAGACTTACCCGCTTCACGCTCCAGCAGTTCAACCCAGCGTGCCGCGCATACGTCAGACTGAAAATCCTTTACGATCCGTTCATATCCCAACCGACCCATTCCTGCTGCACGCTGTGGATCATCAGCCAGCATACGTGCGGCACGAAAAACACCTTCCGCGCGATCCGCTGTCAGAAAACCATTCACACCATCTTCAATCAACTCGCCAATACCACTCCTGATCTTCAAACACACCGGAACGACACCGCACCCCATCGCTTCCACAACTGCCGTAGGCAGCCCTTCGTAATCTGAGAGCAGCAACGACATATCCGAGTTCAGCAGAATCTTCTGTACGGAATCACTCGACATCGCGCCGACCACCTCGATTGGGACGTCGGCTTTCGCAACCATCTGCTCCACCTGTTGACGATTTGGACCATCACCGACGATGGTTCCGACGAACCGAGAATCACGTCTGCAAAGACTGATCATGCATTCCGTCGTTGCAAGAATCCGCTTTTGTTCCTCTGCCAATCTCCCCACGTAAGTAACCCGGAACTTCTGATCAATCGCTCTCTGCTTTCTTCGAGACAGATCACCCGGTATCGCTCCGGACGGGATAACCGAAACCTGCTCAGCAGGAAACCCTCCAGCAATACAGCGATTTCCAAGGAATTGCGAAACGGCCACGACAGAATCCACACGGCTCTCTGCCGACCCATTCACAAAAAGGTCAGTAACGGCCTCATAGAAATTGTCATCTGATCTGAGCGTTGAGATGACTCGAGTCCCATGTAATCGCAAATAACGTGCGGCGTGATGTGCCGGGATGACGTTGTCAGCCACAACAACCTCAGGCGGGGACTTGCAGAAGCTTTCCAGGAGAGCATGCTGATTACTGGCAGCATCAAGAAATGGAATGCACTGGATTCGGAGGCCCTCACTTGTCAGGTGCCGATAGAGCGTCCCATCTTTTTTCTCTTTCCAATGGAACAGCCTGAATTCCACGTCAATCCCGGAACGCTTCAAACGCTCAGGAATGCGCTGCGCCCAGCTTGCCGGACCACTGCTCATTGATGGATAGTCGTACGCACACAATGTCACTCTTGTCATGCGCCACCATTTTTTCGCAGTCTGAGCATGCTCAGAACACGCCCGATCACTTGACGAGCCTTCGTGGTGTGCTGAGCAACGTGTGCTGACTGAGGATTCAACAACTCGGACGGAGAAAACCCCCTCTTCACGCTCAATTCCACAGGATAATCGTGCTTGCGAAGAAACCACTCAATCGGCGCCTTGTAGCAACGATTCTTCAGCCCTGCCTCCAGACTCAGGAACTCCTGAACAACATTGCGATCGAGAAATGGAAAGCGTCCTTCGAGGCCAAATCTGCCGAGAATGTACTCATCCTTAAACAGGTAACTTCGCTGGCTGTCGCCATAAAACTTCTTCCACGGGAAGAACCCCTCCAGCGAGTCAGGAAATAACCCCCCAAATTCAGAGTGGGAATAAAATCGTTCGCCACCAAAACCGTAGTCCGAGATGATCTCGTCAGCTCCACTGCCCGAAATAACCACCTTGCCGCCGCGTTCCGAAATTAACCGCGATAACTCCCACCCCCCAATGGCTCCGCCATCGGTTTGCAGAGAACCGATCCGCCCCGGCATGTCTTCATGAGTGTATTGGAACGGCTCCACGTTGCGTTGAATGTCGGTAGAAGCTCGCGAAGACGCCTCCTGATCGAGACTTTGAATACTGATGTGGGAACGAGCTGAACCACGCCCATTAATCTCAATTCGCTGCCGCAAAACCTCGGCGTTCTCATTGGCACAAATAGAAATTGTCTCGTAGTCAATGCCCAGCCGATTCAAGGCGAGGCAGATTGCCCCGGAGTCATACCCGGAAGACAGAAACACAGTTGGCTTGTGGGCCCCGTGAGTACCACGCTGCTCCACAGCAGCAAGAAAAGCCTCCTCCCAGCGACTGTAACTCTTCTCTGTTTGACGAATGTCGAATTCCACAGCAGGGCCGGACACGACTCTGCCAAATCCACTTTCCTGAAACTTCACTTCGGAACTCGAATTGGGGTCCTCCATGCAAATTGTGGTGAGCCCAAGAGTTCGCAGTGCCGACGCATTGGTCGAAACTCCATATTCACCAGCGGAATTTGTTCCCCAATACAACGGCTTGGTAAGAAATGGGTCGGTGAACGTGTGCAGAGCGTTGGCGGCTCGATCGAAAACAACAATTGAGAACTCCCCAACAAGTGCGTCACCGATTCTACTGCCATATTTCACAAACGCGGGTATCAAGATACTCGTGTCAGACTCACCACCTCCGATCTCCCGAAAGTTGTAGATTTCCCCATTGAAAAGCACGCTCAGGTGCGAGTGCTCCCCGCCCCCGAAGACCGGTTGAACGACGGCTCGACCGGAGATATCGAGAAGATTGTGCAGTGACACAGTGTGCCAGCCGTCATTATCACGCGCACGCTGGACAGACGTTGAATCGGGACCACGTTTCCGGGCCAGACGGTTTGCGGTAACCAGCGATTCTTCCGAAACGGGGTTACGGCTTCTCAAAAAAAGCAGACTGCACACACTCTGCATCCCTGGTTCTTACGCGATATTCGATTCTTGACGGTGAACGGTCGCGGGAAATCGACAGCCACCACTGCATGACTCACAGGTGGCCTCATTCCGATAAGCCTGAAACGTTCCCATTTCCCGGTCCGTCGTCAGCGCCCGAAGACGATTGCCGTATGTCCCCGAACAGCGACCTGAGACCTGTACACCGTGCACTATGAGTGTCGGAAGACCGAAACTCAACGACCGTTTCCTTTTCGTGATTCCATCTCTCGCGATGGAATTGAAACGGCCGCAAACCGTAAAACCGAACCAATCGGATGTTGAGCTTTTCTGCTGGTATGTTCCTCACTCCACAAGATGCGGAACCTGCGACATCAGTGCCCCTGTGCTGTCGCCAAAAGACTCCAGCTGCGACATTCCGGCACGCTGAAGCATTGAAACATAGAGATTGCAAAGCGGCATGTTGCCCGCCCCGGCCACAACATGACGGCCGTGA
>JAFMMM010000465.1 GCA_017859815.1 Planctomycetota bacterium
TGAGACATCGTCTGCGTGGCGGATGGATTTCAACAGGGGGCTGTTGGCAGGGTCGCCGGGAATGATAGCCGGCTGGCCGGATTCCCCGCCGGTTTCCCAGCCGGAGCGAATATCCAGCCGCAATTCCCCGGCCAGTTCATCCGCCTCTGCGCTGTGGCACGCATCGCAGTGCCGAACCAGCACCGGCCGGATTCTGCGCTCGAAGAAGTCCTGCTGTTCATCAGCCCGAGCGGACCGGGAACCGCTGCTGAAATTGATCAGCGTCAGCAGGCAAAGAATCAGCAGACCGTGATGGGGTTTCATCAGGAGTCCCTGCAGGGTTCGGCCGGGCGGGAATAGGGATGGAGTTGGCTGGTGTCGGCGGGGCGACCGCCGCCGATCAGAAGGCAATCGTGTCAGGAAGGTATTTGTTGATCAGGTCGGTGTAATAGGGTTTCAGTTCTGACCAGTTCGGGGGAACCGGGCTTTTGGAATACAGATCGTACGGGTTGAATTTCCGGACCCATGGCAGCATTTCCCGGTCGTGGTCGTCACACAACCAGTTGTACTGTTCTTCACGATGCCACGCATAAAACGAGTGATACCTGATCATATACAGAGCCGGCTCGGGAAGATACTGCCGCAACACATGAAACAGGTACTCGTCGTGGCCCCAGGACATC
Organism: Planctomycetota bacterium; assembly: GCA_017859815.1. Classification (GTDB taxonomy): domain Bacteria; phylum Planctomycetota; class Planctomycetia; order Planctomycetales; family Planctomycetaceae; genus SXXK01. The sequence continues at coordinate 663 of JAFMMM010000465.1, forward strand.
AGGATATTCCGCAGTCCGCAGCCCGGTTGGTAGATTCCCTGTGGCGTTCCATAAACCGGATGAGTCGTGTCCGGATTGTCTGCGAAGTACTCGCTGTAGACCACGCGCTCGTTAAATTGGCAGCCGACCGGAAAGGTGTCTCCCACGACGGCCCACTGCGGCTCGCCCCAAAGGCACAGGACTTTGCCCAGATCATGCAGCAACCCGGTGAGCACAAACCAGTCCGGGTGTCCGTCGGCCCGGATGGCTTCGGCCGTTTGCAGCAGGTGTTGCAGCTGGTCAAGATCGATATCGGGATCGGAGTCGTCGATCAGCGTGTTCAGGAAATCCAGCGCCTCAAACGGATTCATGCGGCAGCGGTTCAGACCAAGATGGATTTCCCGCTGCCGGATGACAAAATCGTGAGTCTGGTGCCGATGGTTGAGACGGTAGAAGTCGCGCACGGAATCGCGAGCAGGGTCTTCGTAATTGCGGTAATCACCGTGAGCACGAGGCCCCGTTTCGGGGTAAACCTGCTGCTCCACAAAGTGTTCCACAGCGTTGATGATGGAGTTGCCGCCGTTTTGCAAATCGCCCGAGGCGCTTTGGTCTGACATGACTGCGATCCTGCTGGCCCTGATCTTCGGAGCATGCGAATTGTCGCACGGTCGTTCACTCTGCTGCGCCAGATTCTCGCCGACGAACCGGAATCGCTCAAGCGGGATCCGCAACATTCAGCATCCACTCAGGGAGTTTGCCGACCGTTGCTGTGTTCTGGTTGCGACAGGTGTTGGTCAAAGAAATCAAGGACCGCCTGCTGATACTGGTGCGGAGCATGGCGGTGCAGATCCACGTGGGCGGCGTTGTCGATCAGAACCAACTGTTTGGGTTCTGCCGCAGCAGCGAAGAGCTGCTGAGTTTCCGTCACCGGTGTGTAAAGATCGTCGCGTCCGGACATGATCAGCAGCGGACATCCGACTTGTGCGATCTGGTCGATCGGACGGAGTTCGGCCGGGCTGATTCCCAGACGTAGTTTCAGCTGGGCCAGCAGTAACGCGGTTGGAAGTGGAGAGAGTGGGCCAAGTCGAGCGGAGACGCGGTTTGAAATCGCGGTGCTGACCTCCGCAAAAACAGCCTCAAGAACGACGGCGTCAACATCCAGTGGAGAAGCCAGCAGCGTGGCCGCTCCGCCAAGGGACACGCCGATGACTCCGATGGGCCGCTGAGGATGTTGCTGCCGCGCATATCGGACGGCGGCGCGAACGTCTTCGCGTTCCAGATGTCCCACGGTAATGGTGTCCCCGGTGCTGGCCCCGTGGGCCTGCAGATCAATCATGACCGTGGCGTAACCGGCAGTATGCAGCAGACGGGATCGATCCAGCATCTTCAGCCGGGATGCACGAATTCCGTGAATGAGGACAACAACACCTCGACATTCATCAGGAACCGAGTGCCACCCGGAGATTGTCGCCCCCGAATCGCTGGAAAGGGAGAACTCGCTGGCATTCAGGTCCTGCGGGGGTGGGCCAATCACGACGCGGAATGGAGCGATTAACTGGCTGCCGACAAACCAGGAAAGCAGCAGTCCCGAAAGCGTGAGCAGAGCCGTAATTGCAATCAGCCAGTGAGGAATTGTTTTGAACCTTTGCGACAGCATGAGACACTTTGACAGGATCAAAAACGGCTTTGCCGGGGCCGTCAGGGGGAATGCAAATTTCATGGATTGACGGGTTTGCGGGACTTCTGTTTCGCCTTTGGGTTTGGTGTGGGCAGTGACGCATCCACAGTCCCACGCCATTCCCGAAGTTGCTGCAACAGTTCCGCGGCTTTTTGCGGCTGTTGGGAGACCTGATTGGTCGTTTCCGAGGGATCAGAAGCCAGGTTGTACAACTCCAGTCGATTGTCTTCAAAGTACTCCAGGAGCTTCCAGTCACCAGCCCGAATCGCCCCAACGGGTGTCGTGGTCGGGTAATAATGCGGATAGTGAAAGTACAAGGCCTGTCTGTCCAGTCCGGCTTCGGGATTCCGCAGCAGCGGGGCCAGATCCACTCCATCACTCACGGGCAATTCAAACGGTGATGGCACAATGCGGCGCAGAGTCTCAAACAGATCCATCAGAATCACGGGCTGATCCGTTTCACGACCGGCCGTGGTCCGTCCAGGCCAGCGAATCAGCAACGGGACGCGGATCCCTCCTTCGTACAGCGAACCCTTACCCGATCGCAGCGGATCGTTGCTGGTGACCGGGATTGTTTTGCCCTTGTCCGGGCCGATGAATCCGCCGTTGTCGCTGACAAAAACCACGATGGTGGAACTGTCCAGCTGGTGTTGCTGCAGACGGTCCAGCACGCGGCCGACGTTCTGATCAAGATTGTGAACCATGGCCGCGTAGATGGGATTCTGGTGATGCAGATCGGGCTGAATTCGTGCGGCAAATCTTTGGATGTCTGCGGCAGGGGCTTCGATGGGGGTGTGGGGGGCATGGTGCGACAGGTACACAAAGAATGGCTGATGAGACTCAGCTGCGTGGTCAATCACTTTCAGTGCTTCGTCTGTCAGGCGGTCGGTCAGGTATTCGCCCGGTTTTCCGTATGGCAGCCCGGGGACGTATCGATATTCAGGCCCAAATCGACCGGTACCACGATACGGCCAGAAGAAGGAATGCGGTGCTCCCCAGTGAGTCCCTCCGATACTGATGTCGAATCCCTGGGTTTCCGGAGCATGATCCGCGTTCCCCAGATGCCACTTGCCAATCATCGCAGTCAGGTAACCGTTGGCCTGCAAGATTTCGGCAAGCGTGATCTCTTCGCGAGGAAGGTCGTGACGAGACTGTCCCTGCAGCAGCGGGCGATTCTGCGGGCCTCTGCCGGATCCTTCTGACCAGATGGTCATGCGGACTCGAGCAGCGTGGCGACCCGTCAGCAATGCCGCTCGACTTGGCGAACAGACCGGCATGGCGTAGGCGGTGTTAAACTTCAGCGACTGGGCCGCAAACTGATCCAGACAAGGAGTTTCCACCAGGTCGCCGCCGTAGCAGCCAAGATCGCTCCAGCCCAGATCGTCGGCCAGAATCACCACCACGTTGTAACGCGGCCCGCCGCCGGCCTGTTGGGCCCACAGCAAGG
>JAFMMM010000466.1 GCA_017859815.1 Planctomycetota bacterium
CGGAACCGGGGCTGGGTACGCCGCTGCAGCACGCCGATGAAGATGGGACTGGATTTCGATCCGCCGCATTCCTGCAGCAGCATGCGTTGCCCGACGGTGTGGCCGCGCCGCACTGGCAGGATCCGGATCGCCCTGCAGCGGAATACGGCAACACTGACGTCGTCGCGATATGCAGGACGACCAACAGCAGGTGAGTGATGACTTTCAGTAGCCGGTTCACAGTGGAAAACTGCACGATTGAGGACGACAATGGAGGGGAATACGTGGCGACACACGCTGCCTGGGGAGAAATCCGTATGGTCCAGCCGGCTGAGGATAAATCGTGGTCGCCGCGCAGAAGTCGTGATTCCCACAGTAACTTGTGCATTCCCAAAAATATGGCAGTCTGGATTGCTCGTTTGTTCACCTCATGGGTCAACGCAGTCAGCTGTCGATTTCTCACGGTCGTCTTAAGCTGGCAGTCAAAAAGCTGCCGGATGTTCTTCCCTGAAAGTCCTGCTGTCATGTTGACTTCCCGTATTGCTGTCTGGTGTCGCGCGAACCTTGTTTACGCCGCGACCAGTGTTGCATTGCTGATTGGGGCAATCTGTGACTGTCCGGTTCAGGCTCAGGAGGCTGCAGCAGCAATCAGGAACGCCGGGGTCGGCGGCGTCCCGGCTCAGCGGTACTCCAGGGCAATGCGGTTGCTGGAAGCCGCGGTGCAGTACGAGCAGGAACTGAAAGCACTGCCCGCGATTTCGCTGGCTGCAGTGGATGAAAGTGGTCCTGTGTGGTCAGCCGGCTTTGGATTTCAGGATGCTGCCGAACGTGTTCCGGCAACAGCGGATACGGTGTATCGCGTCGGTTCCATTTCCAAATTATTTACCGATCTGGCAGTGATGCAGCTGGTGCAGCGGGGAACGCTGGATCTGGATGCTCCGGTGCAAACCTGGCTGCCCGAATTCCAGCCGAGAAATGAAACGGGGAAACCTCAGACGTTGCGACAGATGATGTCGCATCTTTCGGGACTGGTGCGGGAATCTCCCGTAGGCAGTTATTTCGATCCCTCGGAACCCGGTCTGGCGGCTACGGTCGACAGCCTGAACAGCACCGCACTGGTGTACCCGCCCGGGACTCGCACAAAATATTCCAATGCCGCCGTGGCGGTTGTTGGTGCGATCCTTGAACAACAGCTGGAAACGTCACACCCGGAGTATGTCCGCACGCGGATTCTGCAGCCGCTGGGAATGCAGCAAAGCGGTTTCACCGTCACTGACGAATTATCGCCTCGCCTGGCCACCGGGTTTATGCGGACACTGGATGGCCGTCGTTTTGCAGCCCCGACATTCCTGCTGGGCACCGGTCCCGCCGGTAACATGTATGCCTCGATGAACGATCTGGCCCGTTTCCTGAACTGGCTGTTTCACGCCAACGAGGGAAATGGTGTGCCGGATCTGCTGAGTGAGGAATTGCTGCAGCAGATGCTGACGCCCGCCAGGACTCAGGATGGCAAAGACACCAGCTTCGGTCTGGGATTTCACCTTGGAACTCTGGACGGGCACCGTAAGGTGGGACATGGCGGGGCCGTGTATGGATTTTCCACACAGCTGGAGGCGTTGCCTGATCGTCGGCTGGGAGTGGTCGCTTCTGCATCACTGGATGGCAGCAACGGTGTCGTGTCGCGGCTTTGCGACTATGCCCTGCGATTGCTGCTGGCGGTTCAGGATCAACAGCCATTGCCGACTTACCGCACGACGTTGCCAATTCCGAAGGAACGTGTTGCAGATCTGGTGGGGCGCTATCAGGAAGCTGATGGTGATCGCTGGGCGGATCTCTCAGAACTGAACGGCGAGGTCACCGTCCTGCGAGGAACCTACCGCTATCAATTGCGTGCGGCGGCTGATGACGGAACCATTCTGATTGACGATGCCACCGGCTTTGGAACGGCACTCCAGCCAACAGCTTCCGGAGATCTGAAGCTGGGGTCACTGGATCTGCGGCGATTGCCGGAACAGCCGCCTGCCGATGTGCCTGCAGAGCTGCGGGAATATCTCGGCGAATACGGATTCGATCACAATGTGCTGTACATTCTGGAAGAGCGTGGCCAGCTGTATGCCCTGATCGAATGGTTCTATCACTATCCGCTGACTGAGGTGGATCAGGACGTTTTTGCGTTTCCGGATTACGGTCTGTATCACGGGGAGTTCCTGCGGTTTGAACGCGGTGCCGATGGCAGTATCAGCGGTGTGAATGCGGCCGAGGTGGAATTTGGTCGCCGCGAGACCGGCACGAAGGACGGAGAGACATTTCGGATTACTCCCGTGCGCCCGATCGACGAACTTCGCGATGCGGCTCTGCAGGCCAAACCTCCGGCTGAGCCCGGGGAGTTCCGGGACAGTGTCCTGCGGGAACCGTCGCAGCTGGATTCCACCATTCGACTGGATATTCGCTATGCCACCACAAATAACTTTACCGGCGCTGTGTTCTATCGGCAGCCTCGCGCGTTTCTGCAGCAGCCGGCCGCCGAGGCGCTGGTGCGAGTCAATCGGCGGCTGCAACCACTGGGGCTGGGGCTGCTGATTCATGATGCCTATCGACCGTGGCATGTCACAAAGATGTTCTGGGATGCCACTCCCCCGGAACTGCGTGACTTTGTTGCCAATCCCGCCAACGGATCGCGCCATAATCGTGGCTGTGCGGTGGATCTGACCCTGTACGATTTGCGGACGCAGCAGCCGATTCCGATGGTGGCCGGGTATGACGAATTCTCCCCGCGTTCGTTCCCACTTTACCCCGGCGGTACATCGCGACAACGCTGGTATCGCCAACTGCTGCGGCAAATGATGGAAGCTGAGGGCTATACCGTCTACGAATACGAATGGTGGCACTTCGACTATCAGGACTGGCAGCAGTACCGTCTGGGGAATGCGACCTTCGAAGAGCTGGGCCAGTGACTGACGCAGTCGGGGAATGCAGGGAGGGGCGGGGCGGACGTTGCTACCTGCTGCGGATGCCGTGAGACTGCAAGGCGAACCCCCGTCTTGGTTGCTTTCCGGGCTGCGGTCGCCAGGTCCGCGCGTTGCCAAAGCAACGTACGCGTTGCGAGCGTCCCGGCAGGGCGGATCAGGTTTGCCGCCGACGCAGGGAATTCCGCAGCACGCGACATGCCGTCAGCAACGAGATGGCAGTGCAGGTCAGGCCAATTATCGCGCACTTGTGCATCTGTGCTGCAAGTGTCGCGGGCTTCGGTGCGATCGCCGGTGGGGGGACGGCCGGGCTCGCCAGTTGCGCGAGTAGCGAATCCACATTCCATAAGCAATAAGCCGCAACCAGCAGCGGCACAATCAACAGGACGCCGATCAACGCTGGATGGTCATTCATTCGTTGGGCCACAGGGATCCTGCGGTCTGCAACCGTCTCGTCCGGCTGCCATGGGTTGGCTTCAGAATTCATCGCAGGAATCTTTTTTTGTCCACTGGCTGGTGATGGCTCCTGGTGTACCCACCGACTTGATTGGTTTCACAACTCATCGCACGCTCTATCGACCGATCTGAAAGCAGACAAGCTGTCCCTGCCGATCACGACAGTAAAGATGCTGATCCGCAAGTGTGACATGAGGCCAGACATCTGACGTAAAGATCGGTGCTGTTCTGTTGTGCTCGATCAACGCATCAGGAGAGCGTGTGGCCGAGTCAATCACGGCCAGACTGCCACGCCCTCCCCAGACAATCAAGCGATCGTCAGCGGTGGCAATGCATGAGCCGGCATCGCCCCAGCGACC
>JAFMMM010000467.1 GCA_017859815.1 Planctomycetota bacterium
GCGTTACTGCCAGGGAGCTGCAGGCGGCATCAGCGACAGATAAGAAAAAAGCCCGGTGATTCCTTATGAATCACCGGGCTTTTTTGATGTCACCGACGTGGCTGCAACCCTTTTGAAAAGTCGCAGCAGATTTACCCCGCAGGGACTCGAACCCCGACAAACAGAACCAGAATCTGTTGTGCTACCATTACACCACGGGGTAATGAACCGCTTGCCTGAAGGATCTCACCGTCAGACGCACCCGGCACTGGTTCAACACTGAAAACGTGGTAAACCCCTCGCCGAGACGCCGAATACTACTCATCCAACTGTGCTCTGTAAAGCCCCGGAATTTGCAGTTTGAGCCTGTTTCAAAGCAGGGAAAACTGTGGACCAAAAGTCACCTGAATCCGCGTCAACGATTGCGTTCCACGTGTTTGCGTACGGTCAGTGTACGACGGTAAATCTTCTTCCCATGCGCGATGTACAGGGAATTGCCGTCAGCCCCTGCCAGCATGCAGGTGGTCAGTGGCTGATCCACATCCACTTTCGGAAGCACGCCGCACGGCCGTCCTGTGGGATCGAAGATCTGTACGCCAGCGTCGCTGGTGACGTAGTAGCGGCCCAGCGCATCGACGGCCATGCCGTCGCCTCGTGAAGCCGCGCGATAAGGCGGCGCCTGTCGCATGGCGAATTCACCGTCCGGGTCAATCGGCAGTCGCATCGGCATGGTCGGCATTGCCGCATCCAGTGTGCCATTGGCATTGACGCGGAAGGTCCAGGTGGATTTCCCGCCATAGTCAGACACGGCCAGTGTGCCACCGTCCGGAGACAAGGCAATGCCGTTGGGGCGAGTGATCCCAGTGTGAGCCACACTGAGTTCCCCGGTCTGCAGGTTGACTCGCATAACCTGTGATGTCGGGGTCTGGGTAAAGAACAGAAATCCGCTGCTGGTTACGGCCAGGTCATTCGGACGCACTCCCTCTGCCACAACCTGCAAGTCACCAGTTTCCGGATGCAGCGAAATGACACGCTGTTGTGAGCCCTGACACGCGTACAACAGTCCGTTCGGTCCGAATTCGAGGCCGCTGACGGACTGCTCCGCAATGATTGTCTGTGAGCCGTCTGCGGTGTTGATGCGGACAACCGCGGGAGCTCGCATATCGCAGAAGTACAGATTGCCATCTGCATCTGCACAGAGTGCATCGGCAAACCCAAGGTCTTCCGCGACCAGTTCCCAGCCCTGCCCCGGGACCAGCAGGTTGAGGAGTGTCATGTCCCCGCCCAGATCTCCACTGGTATCGAAGACCGGCGCGTGTTGCTCTTCCCGCCACAGCCACTTCATGGCGTCCGGAAATCGCGAACTTCCAAAGTCTGCGTTGTGAGCATAGCCCTCCGCCCAGTCAAATCGCAGATCGTATCCCATATACTTCAGGGCAGACGCCATCAACTGATTCGACAGTGGCCAGCTGCCGAAGGGATTGTCGATGTCGCCGCTGGTGTCAGCCATGTAGACGCGAATTGGTTTGGGTTCCGTCTTGCGAACGAGTGACGGATATACATTTCCACCGCGAAGATTGGTAAAGCTACCCACGCTGGAATACACCCGCCGGAATCGTTCCGGATGTTCCCAGGCTACGGTGAAGGCACAGATGGCGCCCGAGCTGGAGCCCCCTATGGCCCACATTTCCGGATCGTCCGAAATAGAGTACTCGCTGCGGATTTGAGGAATGATCTCTTCCGTCAGAAATCGGTAGTACCGATCTCCGAGGCTGTCGTATTCGAAACTGCGATTGGAGGAACGGTTTTTCTGTCGCGGACGATCAATGTGGTGACCGGGATCGAGGAAGACGGCGATAGTGGGGGGCATCTGCCCGGCTGCGATTAAGTTGTCAAAGACGGTGGGAATACGCCAGCGGCCTTTTGTATTCCGCATGCGTTCCCCATCCTGAAAAATCATTAATGCAGCCGGAGTGTCTGCTTTGTACTGTGCCGGAACATAGACTGACCACTTGCGACTGGTCCCAGCGAAGATCTGCGACTGCCACGGTTCCATTTCCAGAACGCGTCCGCGGGGGACGTCGTCTTTGGCAATGGCGTCCGGATGCGGCTGCCACTCCGGTTTGGATTCCGTCGAAGGGATCACGGTGGATTCGGGATTCTCAGACCACAGCCATTCCAGTGCGGCAGGAAGCTCTTCACCTCCCCAGCGACCACTGTGACCACCTTCGGTCATCACGAATCGATAGGTGTAGCCGGCAAATTGCAGCGCGGCGGCAAGGTCCTGATTGCCCAGGGGCCAGTTGCCGTGCAGGTTGTCCAGATCGTCGCGGCCTTCCTGCAGATAGACACGCAGCGCCCTGGGCTGCTCCTGGGTCAGACGCACGAGTCCGGGCAATGCCCAGCCACCACGAATATTCGTGTAACTGCCGATGTGGCTGAGAACTTTTCCAAACTGGTCCGGTCTTTCCCACGCCGCGTTGAAGGCGCAGATCGCCCCCGACGAAATCCCGCAGAGTGCGCGATCCTGCGGCTCCGCGGAGACGTTCAGATCCTTCAGAGCGACCGGAAGAAATTCCTCCAGCAGAAACCTGACATAGCGGTCGCCCAGCGAGTCATATTCGAATGAACGGTTGCTGCGTCCGGCAGCACCATCGGCTGTGGGTGGAATTGTGCCCGGATTCACAAAGACGGCAATTGTGACCGGCATGGCACCACGATGAATCAGATTGTCAAAGACGGTGGGAACGCGGAAGGCGCCGTTCGCCCGCGAGTACCCGCCGCCGTCCATGAACACCATCAGAGATGCCGGCTTGTCTGCGGAATACTGAGCAGGAACATAAACACTCCAGTCCCGGGACGTCCCCGGAAAGATCTCGCTTTCGCTGAACGTACCGCTGACGGTGCGTCCGGTCGGCACGTCGGCGTGCACGACGCGATCCGGATTCTCGTCTGCAGCATGGATTGCGGCAGGAAACAGGACTGCTGCCAACAGGAAAGGGATGAAGGTGCGCAAAGACATGATTCTTCTCACCAGAAATACCGAACGGGTAAACCAGCCCGGTATTCTGGCAGGACAATGATGGAAATGCACGCCAGCGGACGCGGATCTTCTTTGCGATATCAGCGCGACTCGGCTTCCGTTTGCAAGTCCTTCCCGGACCGCAGGTCAAGCACCTGAGCTGCGTCCAGCCCCGCGATGAACGCGTTTTGACCGGTCGGCTGCAGCCGCAAGACTGCCGGACGCCGAACCTGAGTTGGCAGGGTCTCCAGGACCTTCAGTCGCAGTGGATCCAGCAGGATCAGCTTCCCATCATCGCAGGCTACGGCCAGCAGGGAACCGTCGTGATTCCACGCGATCGCTCGGGGTTTCGTTTCCAGTCGCACAAAACGAACCATCCGCCCGATCTGTGGATACCACAGTCGCACTGTGTTGTCCGCTGCGGCCGAGGCGATGGCCAGTTGACCGCTGGTACCAGCGGGGCGCGCCGCCAGGTCTGTAATGGGCCCGGTATGATTATTCAGTACTCGAGTTGTCACACCGGATGCAGAATTCCACAGTCGGATGGAGTGATCCAGTGCTCCCGTGAGGACTGTCGAATTCGCCGCCGTCAACAGACTTGTGATGCCGCGGGAGTGATCCCGATATTCCAGTACAGATCGTCCCGTGGCGATATTCAGACGACAGCAACTGCCGTCGAACGATGCTGCGAGCAGTTCTGCATCATCCAGCCAACGAGCACGCCAGATCACATCCTCAGAGATTTCAATCGAGCGC
>JAFMMM010000098.1 GCA_017859815.1 Planctomycetota bacterium
CAGGGTCCAGTTCAGAACTTTGCCGGTCACAAGTTCGCGATTCGGGACAATGTATTCCTTCCGGTTCCAGTCGGTGACCGTGGTCGCGCGAATGTTGATTCTGGTTACGCAGCCTTCGACGCCATCAATCGTGACAAGGTCGCCGATGCGCACCGGGCGTTCGAACAGAATGATCAGTCCGGACACGAAGTTGGCAAAGATCTCCTGCAGGCCAAAGCCGAGTCCAACGGTCAGTGCTGCCACGAGCCACTGGATACTGCCCCAGTCGAGGCCGATTGCGTTAAAAGCCGCAATGATCCCGCCGAGGATAATGGCATAGCGGCAAAGGGTTGTGATGGCATGTCTGCCGCCATGATCGAAGGGGAGTTTTTGCAGAACGACCAGTTCCAGAAGACCGGGCAGGTTTTTGCCGGCGATGGAGGCGATCGCCATGAACATCGCCGCCAGCAGAAGATCACCCAGGGTGATGACCTCGACGCGGGAGACCTGCTGGGAGGTCAACTGTCCTTCTGCAGTGATTGATTGTTCGGACGAAGTGGTGACGGTGGACCAGAGCTCAACTCGATTCACAACCTGCAGAGCTGGCAGCACTTCGCTCCAGGTAAGCCAGCAGACGGACAGGAAGAGAAAGCCGGCAATGCCTCGCACCATGCGGAGCATCTGCTGATTAATCAGGGAAATATCCAGCTGCGGAACATCCAGTGCCGGCAGAGTTCCGCCGGCTTCATCGGTCCCTGCGGCATCCTCCTGAGCAGCCAGTGCAGCAGCGCGGCGAGCGCGAGCTTGTGAGATGACAAGATTACGCCTTGCCGCAAGGACCCACTGCATCACAGTGGAATAGGCGAAGGCAAAGATAAAGGCCAGAGTCAGATTTAACTGATACCGAATCAACAGTTGTTCTGCTGTGTACTGATATCCCAGCAGGCACAGAACGGCGAGGGCGACAGGTGCAAAGACTGCAGGGATGTACCAGCACCAGCGCAATCGACACAGCAGAGAATCGGCATTTTCCACCAGGAGCTCTTTGAGAGCCGGGCTGGTGGGGTGCAAAACACGGCGAAGAATCACGGACAGCAGGATACAGTAAATGACAAGCACGATGCGTCCGAATGACTCATGCAGCGAATCACCGAGGTGGCTCGTCAGGATCAGCAAAGACAGCACTGGAAGTGCAACGCTGATGTACAGCGCCAGATTTTTCTGCAGGCACCGCGCGACTTCTGCTTGCCAGCCAATGAACAGGACCGCAACACCCGACTGCCGACACAGTACGCGCGATGTTTCGACGATCCAGAGTGTCAGAGCAGTGATCTGCAGGGCTTTGTGCAGGGCCGTGGCAAGCTGCAGCTCAAGATAGTTCAACCGCCAGGCAAGAAAGAACATCAGGACCGGCCAGGTTGCCGAACGTATGATTGTGATGCCAGTGGAAGCCAGGGTGAGCGGGATTCCTGCGTCGAGGCGCCGTGCGTTGACGGCCCCAAACTCTGTAATCCATTTCTGTGCACGTCCCTGCTGTGAAAAGAGCAGCAGGATCAGGACACCACAGAGCAACCACCAGCCGAATTCATCCCGCACTTCCACCGTAAGAAAACCGGCCAGCGTGCGCCAGTCCTGGCTGGACAACAGAGTCCAGAGACTTCCCACTGCGTCCCTGGCAGTGGATGGTGAGAAGATATCCGTGCTGCGTACCCAGAGAATTCGTTCACTGGTCCAGTTATCGACTTCGTCCGTCAGGACTTCCATTCGTCGATACTGCACATCGAGCTCGGCAAGCAGTTGCAGGTACTTGTCATAGTCAGCAAGGACGGTGGTGAGGTATTCGCGTCGGTCGGTCAGCAGCTCAAGAGTTGTGGCTTCAACTTCTTCCGCATCATTGGTGTACGCACCCATGGAACGCATGAACGTCTCGACCTCTGTTTCGAGGTCTGCCAGCTTGCCTCGAGAAACCTGATAATTCAGTTCCTCTTCCTGAACCAGCATGAATTCTTCTTCGATCTTTTTCCGCAACCGAATGTAAGCTGCCGCATTACCGAGAGACTCTCGCTGATGCCTCAGTTGCTGAGCAAACGTGGAGGTGAGACCGGTTCGCTGTTCTTTTTCCTGGAGTCTGCTGAATTCTTCTTCCAGCTGTTTCAGCTGTTCTGAGACCTTAATAAGAGCCGGTGTCTGGCGATTGATCTCCACCTGGATTTCGGTGTTTCTCGCAATGATTGCAGCGTTGCCAGCAGCAAGATCCCGAAGTGTGTCGTTGTCCTGCTGCAGTTTTTTTCTTGCCTCTTCGGCCTGCCTCAGGTTGGCCTCACGTTTGGCATCTGCAAGCCGGACTTCGGACTGCTGAAGACGTTTTTGCGCCTGATTCAGACTCCGTGTCAACTGGTCACGTTCGAGCGGGTACAGTTCAGCCTGTGCCTCGAATCGCTGCTGTTCAATTCGATAGAGCTCAAGAGTTGCATTCAGCAGTTCAACAGTTGACTGAAGTTCTGTGCGTCGAGCTGCAGTGACAGCCGGCATCTCTCCCTCCGGAGGAGCAGTCTGGAGCGACTCCTCGGCTTCAGTCAGCCTCTGACGTGTCTCCTCGAGCAGCATGGGCATTGTCGGACGCCGTTCCGATCTGACCTGTGATCGCGTTTGCCATGTGGAAAGTTGGCTGTTGAGTTCAGCGACTCGCTCTTCGTCCTGCAGCCGAACCTGTTCCAGTTCAACAACCGTTGCATCAGCAGGGATCTCGTTTCCGATCTCCGCGACGGGGGCGTTCAACTGCTCCTTCAGTGCTGCGATTCGCTCGGGTGCGAGGTCACGATCCTTTTTGTAGTCGGATGCCCGCTGTTCTGCGTCTTTTCTCTGCGCGACATTGTCGGTGGCTCGCTGATAATGGCGAGTGATGGCTGCCTGATCGTCTTCGGAGAGATCCGTGAGCTCGGCTGCGCTGGCGCGTCTCTTTTCGACTTCTTCCGTCGTTAACAGGATCGGTTCTTCAGTTGTGACCGGAAGTTCATCCGCCGACACGCCGATTGAAGCAGCCTGCTGTCTGCCTCGCAGCACAATCCTCGAATCGGCAGCAGTTTGAACACGGAGATCGCGGGAAGATGGTGGTGAGGGTGCGCTGGTCGCGAGATTTGCAGCGGTTGAAGTGCCGGAAGACGGATCCGAATTCAGGGGTTTCGGGCGGCGTGTTGCAGGGAATGTCAAAGTTCGCGAGGTTGCTGAGGGCGTGTTGCCGCTGCCTGAGGGGGCATTCCCGGCTGGAATCCCCTGATCGGATTCTTTTCCGGGCAACGGGTCGTCGGAAAGGCTGAACAGAGAGCCTTTCCACGACGTTGCAGTTGAGGCGAGCCAGTGCGTCTGACTGCGTGCCGTTTGGTTGTCGGTTTCAAGAAGTGGCGGCCAGGCGCCGTCAAAGAGTGGTTCTGTGAAGCCTGGACGGGAAGCAGCGTTTCCTCCGAAATGCAGCTGAGCCTGACACGGAACGATCATCAGGCACAGCGGGATTGCGGTCAGCAGAAATTTTCGGAGGCAGATGAGATTGCGCAACGCGGTATTGCACCGACCCACTGTTGGTCGTGTGAATGGATTATCGGAAGCCGGACTGTCGGATTCCCTCCCGTTGTCCTGGAAGTAGCTCATGTCAGTGACTGTACAGAGGAATCACTTTTTTGAGCAAGGTCAGGTGTTGGACGAACGGGTGCTGAGAAGTTGTTGCTTACAGCAGCCCGTAGGTGGAGAGAGTTTCACGCAATGTCCGCAATTGTGCATCGGAGAGTGGCGTCAGCGGAAGCCGCACGTCACCGCAATCTTTACCGAGCAACCTGGCAGCAGCCTTGACAGGAATCGGGTTTGTCGAGAGTCCCAACATATCGCGACAGAGCGGGAAGAGCTTGTGATGCAGTTGTTGTGCGGTTGGGAGGTCGCCGGAGTTCCAGGCGGTAATCATTGCCCGCACATCCTGCGGAACGATATTTCCAGCGACAGAAACAACCCCGCTGGCACCAAGTGCCAGCAGGGGCAGGGTCAGGCTGTCGTCGCCAGAGAGTACGGTCAGTGGAGAGGCGGACAGGATCTGCGAAGCCTGATCCATGGACCCGGTGGATTCCTTGACAGCCACAACGGACGGGCAGGCTTCTGCGATCCGACAAATCGTATCGGGTTCGATATTCTTTGCCGTTCTGCCAGGTATGTTGTACAGCACGATGGGCAGTTCGACAGTTTCTGCGACTTTCGCAAAATGCTGAAAGAAGCCTTCCTGTGTTGGCTTGTTGTAGTAGGGGGCGACCATCAGAGCTCCATCGGCGCCCGCCTGCCGCGCGGATTCCGTCAGCCGAACTGCTTCGGCGGTGCTGTTGGAGCCTGTTCCTGCCATGACTTTCATACGGCCGGCGGAATGTTCGCACGTCACGGCGATCACCCGTTCATGTTCGTCGTGCGTAAGTGTCGGGCTTTCGCCAGTGGTTCCGACCGGGACCAGACAGTCTGTACCGGAGTCAGCGTGGAAATCAATCAGTTGACGCAGCATGGATTCGTCGAGTGCTCCGTCGGGCGTCATCGGAGTAATCAGCGCTACTGACAGGCCGGAAAAAATCTCGCCTCGACGTTCCATTTGGAGTCTCCCTTGTCGAACTGGGCCATCGAAAGTCGAGGCCGATTGAACTCATTTTGTCCTGAATCCGCACCGGCGATCCACGGGCAGGTGTGAAACAGTCAGCTACGGAAGAGAAAAAGTGTGATGTTGACGGGGCAGAATGAGCCAGGTGGCAATCCCGTCGTCCCGGGAGATACCGAATCTGAATCCCACACTGAGGATAATCATCCCATCGGGGAGTGCAATTCTGCGGGACTGAGTTTCCCGCCTCGGGACTTTTGCTGGGTAGGATTTAGTGGATGAACTATCGCTGTTTCCAGTCACTACCGGCCGCCCGAGCCAGTGCGAGTATCAGAGACTGTGTGCCATCTCGACCGTGTCCCTGAGCCTTCAGGCCCTGATACAGCTGTTCAGCGAGGGCAAGTCCCGGCATGTACAGACCCAGGCGGCGCGATTCTTCCAGCACAATGCCGAGGTCTTTCAGCAGGTGTTCCACAAAAAAGCCCGGATCAAAGTCGTTATTGATCATCCGTGGGGCCAGATTGGAGAGCGACCAGCTGCCAGCTGCACCACTGGCGACGGACTTCATTACGGTGGGCAGATCAAGACCAGCTTTCCATCCGTAAAGTAATGCTTCACACACGCCCACCATACCGCTGGCGATCAGTGTCTGGTTGACCATTTTCGTGTGTTGGCCGGATCCTGCCGGGCCCTGGTGAACGATCGTCTTTCCCATTTTTTCCCACAGCGGCTGCAGGGCTTCCACCACCGGAGCGTCGCCGCCGATCATGATTGAAAGAGCGGCATTCTTCGCACCGATATCACCTCCGGAGACGGGGGCATCCACCGAATGAACCTGTTTCTCAGCAGCCGCACGATGGATTTCCACAGCCAGCGAGGGTTGGCTGGTTGTCATATCGACAAGAATTGTCCCGGGGGCTGCGGTGCTGAGAGCCCCGTCACCGCCCAGCAATACGGAACGAACATCGGCCGGGAAGCCAACGATGGAAAAGATCACATCGGAGGCTGCGGCAACGGCAGCAGGAGAATCAGCCCAGACTGCGCCTTTCTGCAGCAGATCTTCAGACTTTTCACGGGTGCGGTTATAGACGGTTGCCGAATAGCCGGCATCAAGCAGGTGTCCGCACATGCTGCGGCCCATCACGCCTGTTCCAATCCAACCAATTCGTGTAACGCCTGGTTCAATTCCTGACACTGTCATTGATCTGTCTGCCTGCAAAAGAATTCTGCCGTGATTTGTCTGGCGAGCTCCGGCGGCAATCGTATCGAGCTGAGACTGGTGCTTCGAGGTTGGCACAACAAAACACCGCTCAAAACGCAGGATTCCTGCGCTTTATTCGGTGATGAATTCGGGCTGTGGAAGGGATGCTGCATTGGCGCATGAAAATGGGCACCGGCATGATACCGGTGCCGCGAGGGGACGCATCAACTTACAAGGAAAGGACAGGGGGAAAGGAGAAAAGGGGAAAGGCTTCGTTTCCGCCCGGGGCACTTCCAGCGGACGGAATTTCCGGTGTCAGTCTTCCGTCACAGCTGACAGAACTGAGACCGGTTGTTGAGCGGAGTTGTCTGAGTCAGTACGGCGACGAACGCCTCGGGCTGCTCGCCACGAAGAGCGTGCGGGATTTTTCTGGACCGTCAGATCGGAAGCTTTACTGCTTCCGGACGGGCTCTTTGTACCGCTGTTTGGGAAGGAAAAGTCTGGAGTTTCCTGCGTGTCCGGAAGATCGCGCTGAAAGGATCCCGGCTGGACCGGAGTGGAGGTGCCTTCGGAATTTCTCTGGAAGGATCGCTGGCCACCGTTTTCCGGTCGAACTGCTGCTTTGGTGCTAATCGGGTCCTTCGTCGGAACAGCCGCCGATTGGGCTCCATCAAGGGGGCGGACATAGGCAACACGCGGTGAATAACCCCACGAATTCATCGCCACCTGGCTTCCCATCGGAACCTGTCGCCACACCGTCTGCGGCCGTGCGACCATGCGTTCCTGTTCTTCAAAAACCAGTTTTCGAACCGGGATTTGTTCCACTCGCTTTTCTGCAACCAGCCGTGTTTCCGGCACTCTCACAACTCGCCGAGTCGGAACTGCAACTTGCCGTGTTACAGGTACGTTGACGGTTGTGACATTAGGCACGTACTGGCGAGATGTCGTGTAATTCGGAAGCATCGCACTGCGAAGCGAATAACCAGTGCGGTTCATCCATCCAATCATGCCCGGACGTGGGTCTACCTGGCAGGGGGAGTATTTTGCAACGGGATGGTACTGGGTAATCCAGCGTCCCGTGTCGCGGGTAACAGCCCGATTTTCAACCACGGTTTGATATTTCATCTCCGTGATTTCCATATCGCGGTACTCAGTCTTGGGTGTCATGACTGTGTATTCGCGGGATTCCTGAACAGTCTTCCAGGTACCCACCTGAACTTTTTCTCGCGACTCCACCATGCTGGTGACGGGCACCGTCTGGTAGCAGGAGGTCATGCTGGCGTACGTCGGTCGCGGCATCAGCCCGCCGCCAAAATAGAACTGGCCATAAGCCGGATTCACTGACAGAGTCAGGACCAGCACTGTGAGTGCAGTGACAGCAGAGAATCTTCTGAGCAGCATGAGGATCTTCCCTGAAGCGAGGACAACCGACGCGAGCATGAATGGGATTCCGTCGCGTGAAGAAGAGTTATTGACGGGACTTCCGCAGTTCCGTTTCCAACCATGGAGTTCGGAGAGATCGCGGTAAGCCGGAGAGGACAGGATTGGGGGAACCGGTTTTCGGCGGAGTTGCCCGACCGGTTGTTCGAAGCAGCAGAAAGCTGCCGGCTGGAGAACTCAACAGGCGTTTTCTGCCGAGATTTGCACCTCGAACGAGCGTGATTTATCCCAATCAAAAAATTGGGTCAATACCGGTTAAAGTCGCAGAGCGAATTCGCAGGGTCTGGCAAACAAACTGCGGGTTCAGACGCGATTTCGATCGCTCGAATCGGCAGGAATGACCGATGGCGGCATCGATCGGCAGTTTTTGCCGGTTTTCCAGCACCCGGACGGAGCTGCCGACGTTGAAATGCGGCAGTTCAGGCTGCTATTTCTTGCCCAATGCACGCTGCTGCCGAAAGAACTCCTGCAGCAATGCTCGGGAATCATCCTGCATGATACCGCCAATCACAGTGCACTGGTGATTCAGCCGGGCGTCAGACGTGATGCGATAAAGCGTATCGCAGGCGCCACCCTTGGGGTCCGAAGTACCATAGATCACATGCGGAATTCTGGCCTGGACAATTGCACCGGCACACATCGGGCAGGGTTCGAGTGTGACGTAAAGCCGACACTCAAGCAGTCTCCAGGTTCCCAGTGTTTCCGCGGCCTGAGTGATCGCAATCATCTCTGCATGTGCGGTAGGATCCTGCAGCATCTCACGCTGATTCCAGGCGGCCGCAATCACTTTGTCTCGGTGCACAATGACACAGCCAACAGGAACTTCCTGATGGTCGAAGGCCTCGATCGCCTGGTCGATCGCCTTTTTCATCCAGATTTCGTGAGGAACTGCGTCAAGTTCGGTGAATTCAGGGGGAATCGGATCAGTCACTGACGCTGGCCCTTCGGGACTGTCTGTGGATAACGGTGAGGTTGCATTCCGGTTGGGAAGCAGCCGCTTATTCTTCTGCAGAATCCTGCAGGTCGGCCCTGGCCGTTGCTTTTGCCATGAGCTTTTCAAAGACCTCGCGAACGCTGTCCGCAGGAATGACATAGGCTGGGTAACGGTCAGCGCGAGCGATTACAATTCCCAGGGCCTCTCCGTTTAATGCCAGCAGCGGGCCGCCGACCTTGGTCGGGTAAACATCCGCGTCAATCTCCAGAACTCTTGGAAAACCGCCCGCATGGCGGCTGGCAAATTGCCCATCCATCTCCATGTTGTCGTAGAGCGGCAGGAGGGCCTGCGTAGTAAACCGAGGCGTCAGCTGCAGTTCCAGAGTGACGATCTCTTCATCCCGCATGTAGCGAATGGTGACCTCGTCTCCGGGACTGTACTGCTGCACAAGTCCGATCAGTTGTTGTGCCGTTCGCAGGTTTTCTCTGCCCAGCGACAGCAGAATATCGCCCACTTTCAGGCCGTTTCGCTGAGCGGCACCGCCAGCAACGATCTGTTCAATTCGGACACCGTTTTCGGCACTGCGAGGAAGTACTCCAAGGAAGGCAACCTGCGAATTTGGCATTTCGTGGGTTGCCCTGCTGACCACTGTCGGCAGTGAGGGGCGTCCTCTTGGGTCCTGGATCAGTGCCAGTTCGCCCACCGTGGCATTCGGTTCGCGGAAGACAGTGGGAGTCACGCGACGAGTTTCGACATCGACCTTGAGCAGAGCGAGGTCGAAAGCAACATCGCGAGCCACTTCCGTGAGCGTCGCACGTCCGCCAAGCGGAAACACAACCTCCGGTCGGATCGCGTCGTTTAGCTCCGAAGCTTTCGTCAGAATGTAGCCATCGTCGGTCATCACTGTGCCGAGGCAAATCGGCAGGCCGTCGTCTCGAATAGCTACTACATTTCCAGCATGTTCCTGTGCAAGGCTGCTGTACAGCTTGAGTTTCTCCGGAGCTCGTTTTTCGTTCCGCCCGATCGGGCGACGATCACTGAGCTGTAAACGGATTTCCCGCTCCCGCTGGCGATCCACAGCACGCTCGAGGTCTTCATCCAGTTTGCTTTCGGCGCTCGGATGAATTCCTGTCTGAAGCGAAACCTGTTGCTCCTGCTGGTCACGCGAAACCGTAAGTCTGACAGTCTGGTTGTCTTCGAGGAGGTCGAGCGTGGTCCCCAGATCAAGCCGGTCGGCGATCTTTGATCCGGCAATGGACAGCAACTGGTCACCGGGCAGCAGTCCAGCTTTCTCTGCTGGTGAGCCGGCAACAGTTCTTCGCACGGTGGGAACAAAATCGACCCATTCGAAGATTGCTCCAAAAAAGGGCGACTCAATCAGGGTGGTTTCTTCATTCCTGAGTGTGCCCCACGATTCGCCGCTGACCAGGCGATCCCAGTCACGGTGGAAGCAGTCGATGGCGACGTGTCGATTCTCGATGATCAGGCTGGTGATCATACTGTGGATGCCAATGACTTCACCCTGCAGATTGAACAGGGGGCCGCCGGAGTCACCGAGAAGGATTGCGCAGTCGGAGACAATTGTGCGTGAGCCCACAGAAAGAATTCGACCAATTCGTACCGGGGCTTCACGAGTTCGGTCGTAGCCGCCGGGATGTCCGACAGCAAAGCACCACTGGCCAATCGTCGTCTCAGAGGTCTTTCCCATCTTTGCAGCCGGGAATCCGTCCGGTCCGGGTGGTGGATCTGTGATTTTCAGCAGGGCTGCATCTGCGTCGGCATTGCGACCGAGCATTTTCGCATTGTAGTCGCCCCCGCCGTTGGTAAAGATTCGGATTTCGCGCCCACGCTGGCCGCCTCGCCTGCGAAATCCAGAACGTCCGGAGACAACATGAGACGCCGTCAGAACATAGCCGTCCGCGCTGATGACGACTCCGCTGCCAATTCCCATACCATCGGAAACGCCGACAACAGCATCCCGAATGTTGTCCAGTGATTCGGACAGATCGGTTTGCAGCTGCTGAAGCTCGGGAGGAATGTCTGAGGCCGCGAGACTTTGAACACACCCCAGCAGCAGCACACTGCACGACAGAATCTGGCGATAAAGCATCACTCGTCCCTCTCGGGTTGGTCACTTTCACTTGGGTTTCCCCAAATCATGCACCCCGGCAGCATTTGTTGCCGAGGAACAGCCATTGCGAGGCCTGATTTGGCAGGAATGCAGCTTCTGTTAAAGAACGGTTTTCATTTTTGCCAACCGGACATTCAGTTACTGTGCCCTGAATTCTAGCGTTCTCTGTTCGTCTGATTCAGCAAACTTGCTGTCGGATTCAGTTCGGAGATGCAAAAAAACTCAGATCACGAGTGAAGTCGACGATTTTCCCCTGAGTGTTTGTGGGCAGTGGAGAGAAATGTCTGACAACTTTGTGGCGTGCAGAATGCGGAGAACTGGCTGCGAATCCGCGATTTCCCACACGATGCAATCTCTTCGGAACACTGCAGGAATTCGCTATCATTTGCATCGGTGGCAATGCTGTGGCATGGATTCCATGACTCGGTAACTGCCCGGGGCGACTTTTGCCCGCTGAAGCTCATTCCTGTCTCCGCGATCGATTTTTGGTTTCGCACATCTGTGTGACCAGGTTCGTTATGTCTCTTCAATTTGATCCCGTTTGGTCGCTGCCGCTGCTGCTGCTGTCGTTTGCCGCCGTCGTGCTGGTGATTCGCCTGGGGTATCCCAATCGCATTCTACAGGTGTCGCCGCCACGACGTCGGTTACTGACGCTGCTGCGATATGCGGTGGTTGCGCTGCTGTTTCTGATGGCTCTGCGGCCAGCACTGCTCGTGAGGAACGAGGAACCGGAGCAGGGGATCGTCTACGTCCTGCTGGACGCCAGTCGCAGTATGCAGACAGAAGACATTGCCGGTGAAAGTCGGCGTGCGGCTCTCGTGCGGTACCTTCAACGAATCACGCCACAGCTGGAAGAATTACGCGAACGTGTCGAAGTACGCATCCGTGACTTCTCGGATCAACTTGTGTCGGTTGAGACGGTAACAGAAGGCAGTGACGGGGTGATGACTGCACTGGGGAAGGTACTGGAACTAACGGCGGAAGAGGCGGGCAGAGATCGAGTACCGGCTGTCCTGCTGTTCAGTGACGGGCGTCAGGCGGCAGCCGGGGAAGCAGACAGCGATCCCATCGCTGCGGCACGCAGACTGGGACGATTGCAGCAGCCGGTTTATACGGTGGCGTACGGGAGTGCACAGGCGGGATCCGCCGGCGTCGATCTGTCACTCGATGACCTCGATGTCTCACGGGATGTTTTCCAGGGAAACTCACTTCCCATCAGAGTGCGTCTCAAGGCACTGGGAGCGGCAGGACAAACGGCCTCTCTGCGCGTGCTCCTGGAAGATCGGACAGGGCTGCGGGACGGTGAGAAGGGATCGCTGAAGCCTGCCGGAAATGGCAACCTGACGGGGGCGGCCGCTCAGATCGGTCTGCAGGAAAACGATCAGGAAATGATCGTGTCGCTGGAGATTATCCCGGGTCAGGAAGGGGATCTGAAACTGGTTGTGGAGGCTGACCCGCTGCCAGGCGAGGCGCGAACGACGAACAACCGGGTGGAGACCATGATCCGAGTTCGTCGTGGCGGAATTCGCGTCGCCTGCTTCGACGTGATTCGTTCTGAACAGAAATGGCTGCGTCGAATTAATGACAGCACCCGCATACAGCTGGATTTTCACGCCATTCGAGGCGGTCTGTTTGCTGATCGTAATGAAATCCCGGATCGTTACTTTGAGCCGGGTGCTTACGATGCATGCATTATTGGCGATGTTCCCGCGACGGCCTTTCGCCCGGATCAGTTGCAGCAACTGGCTCGCGTCTGTTCACAGGGGGCCGGTCTGATGATGATCGGGGGCCGCAGGAATTTTGGTGAGGGCGGCTACGGCCAGAGCAGTCTGGCCAGTTTGCTGCCGGTCGAACTGCCGTCCAGAAATCAACACGTGGATTCAGCACTGCGAATGTTGCCATCGCGAGATGGTCTTTCGCACTACGTCATGCAGATTGCCACGGGAGAACTGAATCGCGAGCGGTGGGAATCACTGCCAACTCTGACCGGCGCGAACATTCTCACACCACGCAGAAACTCTCTGGCTCAGATCCTGGCAGTTTCTGACGAGGGGCTGCCACTGCTGATCGGTCAGAATACCGGAAATAATCGCGTTCTTGCGTTCGCCGGGGACACAACGTGGCAGTGGGCGATGCAGGGATTTGAAGAAGAACACCTGCGGTTTTGGAGACAGGTCATCCTTTGGTTGACACGCAAGGAGACCGACAATTCGCAGTCCGTCTGGATCGAGGCTGGGCCAAGGGACCTGTCGCCAGGGATGGTCACTGAGCTGGTGTTTGGAGCTCGTGATGCTGACGGTCAGTCGCTTGACGGCGTGGAATTTGATGTGGAAGTGACGGGACCGGACGGCACCGTCACTTCTCTTAATCCCGTTGACAATGTGCTCAGTTCATCAGCTGGTTTTGGAGAGACGCTGCTGGCCGGCGATTACTGGGCTCGCGTTCAGGCACGGCGTGATGGCGATGTCTTCGGAAATATTGGAGTGACCCGCTTCCATGTGCTCGATCGGGACCCGGAACTGGATAACCCCGCCGCAGACACGTCGTTGCTGCGTGAACTGTCCTTTGCCAGCGGCGGGGATCATCTGTCGGAAGATGAGTTACAGGAACGGCTGCAAAATTGGATTGATGAAGGTCTGCCGGGGTTGTTGCTGGAACGCGAAGAACGTGTCTCACTCTGGGATAACTGGGGGACTTTGCTGCTGTTGATCGGATTGATCAGTGCGGAGTGGGCATTTCGACGACGCAGCGGACTGGCTTGATCGCAGCGCCGGGGAATCCAGCGAGTCTGAATCAGGCTGTCTCCGGAACTGGTATCGCGCAGCGATTCGGTCGACTGTTAGAAGTTGTCCGATGGCGGATCAGCTGCAGCGTCAAGGTGCAGCAGGAGTGGTCGCTGGCAGTGCGGACAGGGAACCTGAAACTTGCTGGTCACTTTGGTCAGGGCCTGCAGCTGTGGATTTGCGAGAGTCAGGTTGCCAAGTTTGTCGAAGCCGACAGCTGCTGTTCCGATTGGCAGCCATGTTTGCGGCACATGTTCAGCCGGATCGTTTTGCGGCGACAGCGAGAACAGCCCGGCGCGCTGCTGCGACGTGTCTGAAGTGCTGACGAGGGAAACGAGTTCTCCTTCCGGCAGATGCAGGATTCTGGTGGACAGCGGATGAACGCTGCGGGGATGCGAGAAGCTTTCGAGGCCCGAGGTCGAAACGACAGTGCCGCCTTCCAGCAGCAGCTCAATTCCGCCACCGGGGTTTCTGGTCATATCGAGCGGACGCTGCGGAAGCGGGAGTGAAGTTTGGGTGCCGTCGATTTCAAGGCGATGCAGACTGTCCTTTGAAGCAATCAGAAACTCCCCAACAGAAGTCCGGGCAAAGCAAACACTTGGATAGGGAAACTGGAACAACGTGAGTCGTTTACCGCTGGTTGTGAATTGCAGCACTGAAGATTCGGCAGACGAGGAAGTCAGGACGTAAAGATTTCCGTCCGGATCTGTTTGAATTCGTTGAATCCCAGCGAGCTCTGAAAAGGCGAGGCTGACGCTGGCTTGAAGATCAATTCGGAAAACAGCCTTGGCGCCCGGGTCTGCCACCCAGGTAATCCCGGACGAGGAGATACAAATATCTGTTGGCGTCACGGTGCGGACGGGAATTCGTTCAATGACGGGGCGCGAGCGAATCACCATGGGCTGATGGGTGTGCTGCGAGGATTGATTCAGCAGGGGAATCGAGCTGTCAGATTCGTTGCTGTGGGTTGAGCCGGGAAGCAGTTGGGCGAAAGCCTGAGCAGCAAGTGCGTTGAGCAAAGCGAAAGCCAGTGCGGTAGCCAGTACCGATCGCACGGCAGGCCGTTGGGCCATTGGTGTGGCATTCCACGTGGCAATTCCTGAAAACTGTGTGCGCAGCATAGCTGGATGACGCCCTGGAAGAACTTTGGCCCGCCCTTCGATGAACTGCAACATCCTGTCGCTGTGGTCAAGTATTTCCTGCGTTGGGGTGTTCGTCAACGAATACCCACGGCAGATTGGTCGAGTTTTTGTCAGTCGTTTGTCGGAATTCAGCTCGTGCCAGCAGGATTTTCATGGTTCTGCTGTCGATTCGTGCCACAGCTTCCTATTGTCGTGAGTTCGAACAGGGCACCAGCGATGAACTGGGACTGCCAGCGTGTGACGCCTGATCTGGTCCAGTTGACTCAGTGCAGAGTTGCCCGAGGTTCAGACTGAGGCTGCTGTGCAACGTGCACACTGTGTCCTTGTTGGCGAAATCTTGCCGACCGCCATGCAGATATTCCGGGAAGACAAAAAACAGGATGAGTTCAGAAGAGATCAGGACGCATGAACGTCGCAATCTGCTGGTCCTGCTGATCAATCAGTCGCTCTTCCGGATGGCGTGGATCTTCAAGACGGAAAGCGTGATCATCCCGGCGTTTCTCGACACGATCTCCGGTTCCGGTGCACTGCGGGGGTTGCTGCCGTTGCTGAACCGCCTGGGACAGTCGATCGCACCACTGCTGATGGCCCCGGGCCTGCGTGCGACTCCGGTGAAATCGATCTGGCTGGGACGTACGACATTTCTGATGGGGATACCGTTTCTGTTCTTCGGTGCCAGCGTGAAAATCTCGGGGGCTGATTTGCCGGAGAGTTATGCGATTGTATTTCTGCTGGCCTACGTGGTTTTCTTTGGCCTTCACGGTGTCAACGAGATGTCGGCGGGGACGGTGCTGGGAAAACTGATTCCTCCTGCGCGACGCGGTCGGCTGCAGGCGGCTGCTGCCATTCTGGGAACCGGCTGTGCTGTGACCACGGCTCTACTGCTGCTGCGTCCGTGGCTCAATGCGGAGGGGCAGCGTCCCTTTGGGAATATCTTTCTGTTCGTTGGCTCGATGATGATGCTGGCATCGGTGGTGACTCGGTTTCTGCGAGAGCCGGCTGATGTCACGGGTGGGGGACGCAGATTTCTGTCGCTGCGTGAGACATTTGCGGGAGTTGTGAGCAACCTGCGTGGAGATCGCACCTTTCGACAACTCTGCATAATGGCTGTGCTGTTTGTGTTTTCGCAGTCTTTGTTCCCGCATTTTCAGCGAGTCGGTCTGGAGACAGCGGGGGAGTCTCTCAGCGTCCTGCTGGTGTGGGTGATTGCGCAGCACATTGGGGCCGTCTGTTTCAGTACGATTACAGGCCTGCTTGCGGATCGCGCCGGGGTGCGTGCTGCGCTGCGTTTGCTGCTGCCGTGTGCCGCCGTTGCACCGTTACTTGCGGTCTCGCTGGCCCACTGGT